>JAAZAH010000014.1 GCA_012514415.1 Sandaracinaceae bacterium | reverse complement strand
GTGGAGCCCAAGGGCTGAGCAAGACGTTCGATTGAGCCGAGTGAACCCTCTCATCCGGAGAAGCGTCAGGGGAGAGGGCGCTCGCATTTAAGGGATCTCGATTTCCATCTTGGAAAGTGGATGACTCATGCACGCGAGGATCATCCCACGCTCTCGCTCTCGTTGACTGAGCGGACCATCGCTTCGAGACCACGCCTCTCCGCTTTGGACGCGCACGGCGCAGCTCCCGCAATCGCCGATCATGCAGCGGTGTGGGAGCGGCGCGCCGCCGTCAAGGCCGGCATCGAGGATGGTCTTTCCCCGCGGAACCTCAACGTGGCGGACAGTTTCCCCAAACCGAATCGTGATGCGCTGTGGCTCTTCTGGAAGCTCGACAAGGTTGAGCGTCGGCGGACTATCGAAACGCTCTTCGAAAACGCGTGAGCGTCGCACGCCGACCTCTTCGAGCGCGAGACTCACCCGCTCTCGAAACGATCGTGGCCCGCAAATGTAGACGAGCGGTTTGGCCGAAGACTCAAGGCTCCAGAGCGTGTCGATCAGGTGATGGATCGAGTCGGCGTCGGCGCTCTCGATGCGCTGGTCACGAAAGCGATCAGGATGCGCCTTGAGGAGCGCTTCGATGCGATTGCCGAAGAGGCGAGGCTCGCCATGGGGCACATGATGATAGAGGGAAAGCAGATGCGTCGAGGTTTCAAGGAGCGTCTCGACCAAACTGACGATGGGCGTGACGCCATTTCCGTATGCAAAGAATCGAATCTCTTCGACCGCGGCGTTACCAAGCCGCTCCTCGGCCCTTTCGACGGTGAAATCTCCCGAGGGGCCACGGGCTCGAATCAACATGCCTTCCTCATAGAAATCGAGGAGGTGATTTGAAACTTTTCCTCCGGGGACACGCTCGACAGTGAACGCGCGCGCCGCTCCCGGTAGCGCTGGACTCATCAACGAATAAGCGCGCCGGTGGACGCGCCCGTCGAGGTAGACCTCGACGGTGAGGTATTGGCCCGCGCGAAAGGAGAGCTCACTCCGATCGAGCTCTTCGACGTAGAAGCTCTTCGCGTTGGGCGTTTCGTTGGTGATCCTCGTAATGCGGAGATGCCGGTAGCGCTCGGTATCGGATGACGGGGGCTCCGCAGACGACACGCGCTTCTCCCCGATCCGCGACTCGATCAGCCGAATTGCGCGCTCGGCAAATGTGCCGATGAGCGACCGGCGGCGCGTCTTGCTGCTTTCCATAACCATGAGGGTAGTGCCCGTTTGGACGACACGAAACCCGAATTTTCCTCCTGAGGCGTGGGAGGAAGCGTGAGGTTCTCACTCTCGAACCACCCGAAATCTTTGACAAAACATTGGGAGCGCGGGTTTTCGTTGACGCCGCCTCGTTTCGCGTCAATTGAGGAGCATGACGCCTGAGAAGTTAGCGCTCCTACGCGGAAAGGTTGCCCACTTGGAGGCCGAGATGGATAAGCTCGCGAAAGAGAGGGCGCTGATCCCGCGCATCGCCATCGGGCTCCTTTTTACCGCCATTCCGTGTTACCTGCTTTGGGGCATCTGGGGAGCGCTCGGCGCGCTCATCTTCGTCCCATGCGTCTTCGGCGCCGCGGTTTATCTCATTGGCAGCCGCGTCATCGAGAATCGGCAGCACCTCGAGAAAATGCGCGCCGAGCTCGCGCGGGCCGAGGCAGATCTTCAGTGCGCCGAAAATCGGACACAAGCGGCATAAAAGGAAGCCCACCGGACACGAGGTCGGGTGGGCTTTTCTTCTCAGCGAACAAAGGGCTTAGAGGCGCTCGATGATCGTGACGTTCGCCTGACCGCCACCCTCGCACATCGTCTGGAGGCCGTATCGGCCGCCCGTGCGCTCAAGCTCGTTCAGCATCGTCATCATCAGCTTCGCGCCGGTTGCGCCGAGGGGATGGCCGAGGGCGATCGCTCCGCCGTTCGGGTTCACCTTCGACATATCCGGATTGAGCTCCTTTGCCCATGCAAGGACGACGGATGCGAAGGCCTCGTTGATCTCGATATGGTCGAAGTCCGTGATCTTCATGCCCGTCTTTTCGAGTGCGTAGCGCGTCGCGGGAATCGGCGCGGTGAGCATGAGGATCGGATCATCGGCGCGGACCGAGAGATGGTGGATACGCGCGCGGGGCTTGAGACCGTGCGTCTTTACCGCCTCTTCGCTCGCGATCAGGATCGCCGATGCGCCGTCCGAGATCTGGCTCGCCACCGCAGCCGTAATGCGCCCACCGGGGCTAAGCGGCTCGAGCGAAGCCATCTTCTCAAGACTCGTGTCGTGACGCGGTCCCTCATCGTTCTCGATGCCGTTATAGGGCAGAATCTCGTTCTTGAAGCGCCCCTCTTGGATCGCACGGATCGCTCGCTGATGGCTCTCGTATGCGAGCTTCTCCATATCTTCGCGCGAGATATCCCATTTTTCGGCGATCTTTTCTGCACCGACAAACTGGCTGACAATCTGCTTTCCGTAACGCTCGACCCAGCCCTTGCTACCGCTGAAGGGATCGCTGATGCCGAGCTCCTTCGCCGCCACCATCGCGTACGCGATAGGAATTTGGCTCATCTGCTGCGTCCCACCGGCGATGACGAGATCTTGCGTCCCGCTCATCACGCCTTGCGCCGCAAAGTGCACCGCCTGTTGCGACGATCCGCATTGACGGTCGATGGTCACACCGGGGACAGACTCGGGGTAGCCGGCAGCGAGCCAGCAGGTGCGCGCGACGCATCCGGCCTGATGCCCGACGTTATCGAGGCAGCCGAAGACGACGTCGTCGATGGCAGCAGGATCGACCCCGGTGCGCTCAATCAGCCCGCGGATCACATGAGCGCCCATATCGGCGGGGTGCTCTTGTGCGAGCCCACCACGGCGACGGCCGATGGGGGTGCGCACTGCGTCGATGATATATGCCTCAGCCATTTTTATCTCCCTGCTCGGGTAAGATCGCGCGCCCGACTCGCGCCCTATGAAAATCTTCGGTCCCATAAGCGGCCGTGAGTGCCCACGCGCGCTTCATGAAGAGATGGAGATCGTGCTCAATTGTATAGCCGATCGCGCCATGAACTTGGAGCGAGAGCTTCGCGATTGTGCGCGCCGCTTCAGAGGCGCGCAGCTTCGCCATCGAAACGTGCACCGGATAGTCCGGTTCGTTCTCAGCGAGAGTCCAAGCCGCGCGATAAGCGAGCGGCTTCGAAAACTCGAGAGCGATCAGCGCGTTCGCGAGATGGTGCTTCACGGCCTGCTGCGCGCCAATCGGCTTCCCAAACTGCACGCGATCTTTCGCGTATTCGACGGCGAGCTCGAGCATCTTCCTTGCGAGGCCGTTCAGGAAGAGAGCGCTTCCGAGCGCCGCCCGATCAAAAATCGCAGCCCGAAGCGTGACCGCCTCTTCACCCCGGCCGAGTTCGATTCCAGGCGCCTTCAGCCCACGGAGTCGAGCGACGCTACGGGTGCGATCGCCTGAGACCTGAACGTCGAGCTCGACTTCTTCGCGACGATTGAGCGAGAGGCGTCCGTCGGCGAAGACGATGAAGAGAACGGCGGTCTCGGCGAAGGGAACCACTCCCCCGACATCAAGAGCAAGGCTAAGGCGTGCTTCGCCCGCAGCGATCTGGGAAAGCAACTCGACACCGTCGCCTTTCAGTCGCGATTCGAGCACGCGAATGGAGGCAAGCGTTTCGATGAGCGGCTCGGGAAGCGCGGCGTAACCGGCAGCTTCGATCGAAAGCGCGGCGTCGACCTCGTTCATGCCAAGGCCGCCCGCCTCTTCGCTGAGCATCATGCCGAGAAGGCCGGTTTCGGCGAGCGTCTGAAACGGCCCCTCCGCCTTCTTCTCGCCCTGGTCTTGGGCCTCCCAAGCGCGCCGCACCACATCCGGTGTGCACTCGCGCGCGAGCACCTCGCGCACGGTATCGCGAAGCATCTGCTGGTCTTCAGTAAAAGCGAAGCGCATGCGGTATTCCTCTATTCGACTCGGGAGTTATTTTCGCGGAAGTCCGAGCACGCGCTCGGCGATGATATTGCGCTGGATCTCGTTGGTGCCGGCGTAGATGGGCCCGGCAAGCGCGAACTGAAAGCCCTTGAGCCAAGCGCCGCGGTCGCTTGCATCAGACGAACCCTCATCGAGCTCGAAGTCCGATCCGAGGAGGGCGAGCGCGGCCTCATGCGTCCGCACGTCCATCTCGGACCAATAGACTTTATTCATCGAGGAGTCGGCGCCAATCTCGCCCCCTTCCATCATCCGCGTGACGGTGCCAAAGGTATAATAGCGATAGGCCTCCGCCGAGATATAGGCGTCGATCACCTCTTTGCGAAGGTAGGGATCGGCCGTATTTCGGTGTCTCGTATAGAGCTCGATCAACCGGGAAGCCGTCGCCATGAACCGACCGGGGCTCCGCAAGCTAAGCCCGCGCTCGGAGCTCGTCGTCGCCATGGCCACGCGCCAGCCTTGATTCACCTCACCAAGGACGTCGCGATCGGGGACGAAGACGTCATCGAGGAAGACCTCGGCGAAGCCTTCATCGCCATCGAGGCGATCGACGCCGCGCAGCGTGACGCCCTCGCCCCGAAGCGGAAAGAGGAAATAGGTGAGTCCGCGATGGCGCTCTGACTCCGGATCGGTTCGGAAAAGACCGAACGCCGAATCGCAGAACGAGCCGCGAGTGCACCAAGTCTTTTGACCTGTGAGACGCCATCCACCCTCGACGCGGCGCGCCGTGCTCGTGAGGCTTGCAAGATCGGAGCCCGCATTCGGTTCGGACCAGCCCTGAGCCCAAAGATGCTCGGCGGCGGCCATAGGGCGAAGGATGCGCTCTTTTTGTTCCTCGGTGCCGAACTCAAAGATGGTGGGCGCAAGGAGGAAAATGCCGTTCTGCGTGACACGGCTCGGAGCCCCGGCGCGATAATACTCTTCCTCGAAGATGAGCCATTCCATGAGCGAGGCGCCGCGCCCGCCGTATTCCTCGGGCCAGCTTACGACTGCGTAGCGCGCCTCGAAGAGTTTCTTCTCCCATTCGACGTGAAGATCGAAGCCTTCACGCGTATCGCCCGAAGGGAGCGGCTCTTTGGGCACGTTGGCTTCGAGCCACGCGCGACATTCAGCTCGGAACTTTTCTTCTTTTTCGGTGAATCGGAGGTCCACTGTCTTTCCTCGTCAAGAAATTTTGGAGAGCGCTGCCAAGCGGTCGAGGGTGGCCTCGGCTTCGTTCGCGATCCGTTCGAGCAGCTCCTCGACCGTGGGAAGCTCGTCGATCACTCCGGCAACCTGTCCGGTCGGGAGGATGCCCGCCTCGAGCTTTCCATCGACCATGGCCGCTTTCGTGAGCATCGGAGCATTCGCCGCCATCGCGAGCTGCGCGTAGGTGAGGTTCTGGTTTTTTCGCATCTGGAGCCCCTCGCGAAGGAGGTCCATGAAGCCGGTCCCCGTGATGCGAGCGAGGCGAAGGGCGTTGAGGGCAGCGCGGATAAAGCGGACGATCCCGCTCGAACGCTCGAGCGCGTCGATCATGCTCGTGCGGATCACACGCTGCGGCGCTCCGTCGATGGCGCGTGTGACGATCGTATCGTTCACGGAGGCCTTGAGGTATTCGGCCTTCACGTGATCGGGGACTTGGCTCTCTTGTGTGAGCAAGAAGCGAGTTCCCATGGCGATGCCGTCGGCACCCAGCGCAAGCGCCGCGACCAATCCCTCGCCGCTATGAAAGCCTCCAGCCGCGAAGACCGGGAGATCCACCGCGCGGCGCACCTCTTGAATGAGAAGCGAGGTGGGGACATTGCCGGTATGGCCGCCGCCCTCATGCCCTTGGGCGATCACGGCATCGACGCCCCACTCGGCCACCTTTTCGGCATGCCTTCGCGCGCCGATGGTGGGCATGCACAGCACGCCGTTGTCTTTGAGCTTCTCGATGACCTTACGCCCCGGCGCTTGGGCAAAGCTCGCGAGCTTCACCTTTTCGCGGATGAGCAAATCCACGCGCTCCATCACATCGGCTTGATCGGCGCGGAGGTTCACTCCGAAGGGCTTCGAGGTGCGCGCACGAACCTTCGCAATCGCCTCCTCGAGCTCCGAGTAGGTCATGGTCGCCGAAGCGAGGATCCCAAAGCCGCCGGCCTCGCTCGTCGCCGCGGTCAGGCGCGCCCCCGACACCCAGCCCATTCCGGTCTGGATGATCGGGAGCTCGACGCCCAAGAGTTCAGCGCCACGTGTCCTCAGGCGGGTCCGGGATCCTTCGCTCACGATGCGACTTCCTTCGCTGCGATGCCCTTCGGATCGAGCTCGGCGATGAGCGCGATCTCCTCGTCGGTCGGGAGGCGCGTTGTCGCGAGATTCTCGGGAACCACGAGCTCGAATCCCGTCTCGTCGCGAACCTGATCGAGGCTCACTCCCGGGTGGATCGAGCGGATGCGCATCCGGTTGTCGGGCGTCTGAAAATCGAAGACACCGAGGTTCGAGATCACTTGGCGGATCTCATGCCGTTCGCGCGAGCGCGGATGAAGCTTCGCGGCGCGATCGTATCCAATCCCGCTCACGACATCGACCGCCTCGACGAAGACGTTCTTCGAATGCCGCGGCACCCAATAGCTCGTCGTATGGTAGATCGTGTTGCCCGGAGCACCGCGGACGCCGAGGAGTTGGACCTTCGGCTGCTCGAAATCGCCGATGCAGCTGATGTTCTGGTTGCCGTAGCGATCGATCTGGGTGGCGCCCATCACCACATGGCGCTTCCCCCACCAAAGCACATCGAAAACCTTGCGGAAGGGGATCCAGCCCTCGATGACCTGATCGGGATTCGCCACACCGTAAGGAGTCGCGTCCGCGAGGATCTTATTGAATCCATCCGTGAGAACGAGCTCGGGCGCATAGAGTTTTTTCGCGATGCGTGCGCCGACGGCCGGGGTCGGAGCCATCGGGCTTACCATGATCTCGCCGTTATCGCGGAAGAGATCCGCCATCGCGACGACGCAGATATCGCTCAGCTTCGCCTCAGTCATTTCGTGAAACCGCCTTCTGATATTCCTCTTCGCTCACATCGAGATAACGGGCTCGGAACGCATCCCAAGCGGCCGGATCCTTCGCCGTTGCGGCGTATTGCTTTTGGAAGGCCTCATCACGACCGTAGTTGGGCGGGCACTCGGTGAAATGCGCGCCGCCCTTCGCCTCGACGACGGCCTCGACCATCATGCGATCGATGAGGATCGACTGGAGCGGGGCATCCTTGAGCAAGTCCTCGGTCGGCACGATCTCCTCCGCGCTCACAAAGGCGCGATCGGCCGCCATACAAAAGAGATCATCGAAGTAGGGATCGGGTCCGAGGACCTGACCGTTACCGGCCTTATCCGCACGGTTCACGTGAACGAACGCCGCGTCAAGGCGCAGTGCAGGCATCGCCACGAGCTCTTCGCCGTCTTGGTAGGGCGAGCGCACGGTCTTGATCTCGGGCTGGTGCTCAAGGACCGCGCTTCCTAGGCCCGCTCGGGTGGGAAGGAAGGGGAGATTCCAAGCCGCGGCGCGGAGTCCGAGCTGGAACATGCCCTCATCAAGCTCAAGGAACTCGATCTCCTTCTTCTGTCGGGCCATGCGGAAATGCGGCTCGAGGGGGATCGAATCGAGACTGACGAAGCCGTAAATGGCCTTTTTGAGTTGGCCCGTGCGGTAAAGGATCCCGACTTCGGGGCCTCCGTAACTAACGACGGTGAGATCTTTGACGCCCGAGCGCACGATCGCCCGAACGAAGGCCATGGGTTTGCGCCGCGAGCCCCAACCGCCGATGCCGATGGTCATCCCATCCTTCAGCGTGCTCACGACCTCTTCGAGGGTCTTCTGCTTATCGATCACTTCTGACTTCCTGCTTTCGCGTCGACGTCGCGCTTTTCGACAAAGGCATCACGCGCCTCGTCCGCAACGCCCGCGAGGTTGAGTTCAAACGTGAATCCCTGCTCGGTGCGGTACGAGCGGTTCACATCCACCGGGTCGATCTGGTTGAGGCATTCTTTGGCGGTCCGAACGACGCGGCCGATCTTCTTCTTGAAGGTCGAGGCCACCTCGAGCGCCTTCGCGCGAAGCTCTTCGGGTTCGACGACGGCGTAGACCGAACCAAAGGCATGAAGCTCTTCGGCAGTCGCGTTCTCGCACGTCAACACCATGGCGCGCATTTTGAGCGGCGGAACGAGGCGGGCAAGATGAGTCGCCGCCCCAAGCGCACCGCGGTCCACCTCGGGGAGGCCAAATTTCGCGCCTTTCGCCGCGATGAGGATATCGCTATTTCCAGCGAGCCCGATGCCGCCTCCGACGCAGAATCCGTGCACGGCCGTGATGACCGGCACAGGACATTCATAGACTGCCTTGAACGCTTCGTAGCAGCCCTTATTGGCGCCGAGAAGCGCGTCGAAACCTTCGGTCTGCTGCATCTCCTTGATGTCGACGCCCGCGTTAAAGCCACGCCCCTCGGCGCGAAGGACCAGCGCGACCACCGAGGGATCGCGTCCGAGCTCATGGATGACGCGCGCGAGCTCAAACCAGCCCGACACGGGGAGCGCGTTCACGGGAGGATAATCACAGACGACCTCGGCGATCCCATCGTCGACGCTATAGGTGATGCCCATGCTCAGCTCGCTTTCTCTTGGTTCTCTGCGGGTCTCGGCGCTCAGCTGGAGCGCTCGCTCAGGAGGGAAGTGTGGACGCTAGTAGAACACGTTTCATTTTCGCGTCAAGGCCCGCCGGCGATCGCGTCATCGAATCTCGGCGCTGCCGCGCCTCCATGAGCGCTGTCGGTTCACGCTTGATCGGCTCCGTCCTCGTAGAATCGGCGATTGTATTCATCGGCGCAGGCGTTCATGCTCGACCCATCGTCTTTTCTCAGAAAGCCGGCATATGCTCAAGCGAACTCGCGCCTCATATCGCTCCATTTTTATCTTCATTCCGTTCGCCGTGACGGTCTTTTCACTCATCGGCTGTGGTCGCGGTTGCGGGGAGTCCGCCTCTCGTCCGTCGGCCGAGGCCATCGAGGCGCTGGCTCAAGCGCTCGAAGAGGGTCGCGACGCCGGTTCAGCCGAAAACATTGCCACGCTCTTCGACCATCGCTCGCTCTTGTCTCGCGCTGCGAAGGGGCTTCAGATCACCGAAGAGGAATTTGAGCGAGAGCTCGCGACACTCAACTCCGACGCCTTGATCCACGGCCTCCCGGCTCAGATCGCGAACCTCACCGGCAACGCCGGCCGCCTCCGCCACATCGGCCCCTACACCATCGATGGAACGCAGTACGAGCGCTTCCGCATCACGCTTGCTGCCGGGGGATTCGAATACATCCTCTTTCTCGTCTCTGCGACCGAGGACGGGCACGCCATCATTACGGACGTGTTCTCGATGACGCGCGGCGAGCCAACGAGCGCGATTCTTCGCCGTGACATCATCGAGCATCTCGCTCGCGACGACAAGCCGCGGAGGCGGGGCTTCACATCCGATGACCGCCTCTATGCCGAACATCTCGAGGTCTTCGAAGAGGCCCAATCGCTCGCCCGCGAAAACGATCTGAAGGGGGCGCTCGATCGCCTGAACTCGCTGCCCGAACGCATCCGTGATGCGCGCTGGCTCTTTTTTATCCGGACGGGGCTCGCTCAAGGAGCGGGCGAGGAGACGGCCGCGAAGACGCTTGACGCACTCGCCCAAAAATACCCGAACGATCCCGCCGCGCTTATCCACCTCGTGGATGGATATATGGGGCTCGATCGGGCCGAAGACGCACTCAGCACGCTCGAAAAGGTTCAAAAGACACCGGCCAACGAACCCTACCTCGAGTTCCTTCGCGGCAACATTCTCATCGCGCTTGATCGAAAAGCCGAGGCGAGAGAGAGCATCGCGAGCTATCTCGAGAGCGAGCCCGAGGACGCTCAGGCGCATTTCATCTCAACGCAGCTCGCCCTCGAAGAGGAAGACTATGCATCCGTTGCTGCGGGGCTCACCGCGCTCTTCGAGCTGGTCGGCCTAACGGTCGACGAGAGCGACGATCCTCGCTTCGAGGCCTTTTTTGCTTCCGAGGAATCGGCGCCTTATCGGGAAGCCATCAAAGACGCACCGCCTCGACCAAAGCGACCTGCGACGCCGCACGGCGATGGCCATGACCATGGGCACGACCATGGGCACGACCACGTGCATTGATACGAGCTGTATGCCGGGCCGGCGCTTTCCGGGTTCGCACGACGGCGCCGAAGGACGAATGCGCCCTCTCGCGCCTTCCGTCGGCCCGCCGGCCTTCACGCGAGGAGAGCTCACAAAATCCGCTCCCTTCCGCTTGGGTCGAGCTCAATCGATTGGGCCGAGCGCTTCGGCAACCAAATAGCCCGCTTCGAAAAGCTCGGCCGGGACATGCCCGAGCGAGAGCGCTCCGTGTCCCTCGAGGGCCAGGGCAAGCTCCGGATCGATCGCGGTGATTTCGACTTCGCCACTCGCCAACCGGCGGATAAGGTACGCCCTCTCGGCCTCGGGAACGTCGCTTGGCTCACTGTCTTCTTCGAGCGCGAAGGACGAACGGACCAGCTCGACGCCCGCGGCGAGGACATAGCGATCGCGCGGAGAGATCAGGCCTGCTCTAAGCTCGACTTCGGGCGGAGCCACCTGCGAGTGGACGATGGCCGCCTCGAAGCGGGCGTGGGCCGCGGCGCGTTCAAGGACTGCATCTGCCGGAGGGCCCCCTGCAGTTTTGGCCGCGACCTCGGCCTCTTCCAAAGAGGCGCTTTCAAGGAAGCGGGCAAAGCGTCTCGCGAGAGGGGAGCGCTCCGGGGGCGCGTGATGTGCGAAGGCGCGGATCCATCGCTCCGCCTCGTCCCCTAGTGTCAGAAGCGCATTGGGGACGGCCGATTCGAGGCCCTCGCGGATCTGATCGAGCGCGAACCCGCCGCCGCCCGGAAGCGCGTAACCGACGGCGAAAACCTCATCGGCACCCGGCAGAAAATACTCTTCGGCGAGCGCCTCGTACGCCTCTTCGACGGAACGAATCGCCGCATCATCCCGGCCTTTTGCAAGCCGGTCGATCATGCGATCGAGCTCTACGCCTGCGTCGCCTTCCGTTTCATCGAGAATGAGGAGGAGACGGTAGCCCAGGTCCTGCGCGATCCGCTCCATGCGGCTTGCTCCGAGCGGCCTCACCGGAGCGCCACTCACGATGCCCTCCATCACCTCGAGCAGCCTTTCGATTAAGGAGTCGAGATCGGCATGAAGTCCTGCGCCCTCGGAGAAAAACTCCGAGGTGAAGCGCTCAAAACTTTCGGATTCGAGGCGCCTTCGATGCGCCGCCGCGTACGCGATGGCATCGCTTGCGAGATCGATGCTCCCAAAGCGCGTGCCGACGATCTCTCCGCTTTTCCGTGCGCGCTCGACGGCCGCAAGCTCCCTATCGATAAACGCGCGCCCTTCGCGCTCGAAATGTACGTGAGGGTGAGGGCGCGGGCCGTTCAACGCCGCCTGCTCACAATCTCCGCAAAATTGGCGGTAGAGCGGTCCCCCGCCCTCATGCCGCGCGCATCGTCTGAGATCGATCTCGTCGAAGAAATAATAAAGGGCGACCGGTAGAAGCTCGGCAAGCCACGCACCTAGAGCGTGAAATCCCGGCGAGGCATCGGGCCGATACGCGAATCCGACGAGGAGATGGCAGAGCTCATGCGCCGTCCACTTCGCGCGATGAAGGGGATGAAAGCTCGCGACGAGGAGATCGTGCCGAAAGGCTTGGTATTTTCGCTCCGGGAGGACGCCTGCCTCAAAACGCGGGAGCGGCTCGGGCGGCGCCATCCACTCGGGAAGCGGCAGCGCCTTCCGGTATTCGTAGTTGAAGAAGAAGAGCTCGGAGCGGGCTGCGAGAGAAGCCACCCGTTGGGCAGCGGTCGAGCGATGATGCTCTCGATCGTCGGCGCCGGGGATGTGGAGCACGCGGGACACACCCGGAGCTTGAGCGACGTCGCGACCGAAGGCGAGCCCCGATCGCACCCAGGTTGACGCGCGAGGTCCACCCAGGTTGACGCAAACCGTTGAAAACACCTAGGAAAACACGATCTAGGTTGATGCGACCTGCCAAACCACCCTCGGACGAGGTGGGTGATCCAAGCACCACACCGTCCACTCCTAACGTATTTCTTTGAATACCATCGGTTTTTTTGTCTGGTCGCTTGGCGGAAGACGCGTCCCGATCTATGTTTTGCAAAATACCCGACCGGCGCGCTACGCTCGGGCCGGTACTTCCTCGATTGACCTCACGCCGCGATTTCCAGCCGCGCTTGACAGCCTGGGATCGACGTGCTTTGGTTTCGGCCAATTTTTTTCTGGAGACTTCATCGTGAAGCGGACTTATCAGCCTCATCGGACTCGCCGACTTCGTACGCACGGATTCCGCGCGCGCATGAAAACCAAAGGCGGACAGAACGTTCTTAACGCACGCCGACGCAAGGGCCGTCGCCGCATCGCGGTCTCCGTCTCTAAGAAGTGATCGCGAGTGAGCCCCGCCGGGCGCGCGCAATCCTACCGATTCTCCCGCGACGATCGTTTACGCAGCCGCGTAGACTATCGCCATGCGCAGAGAAGTCGCCTGCGCGTCCACACTCGCTCCTTCCTCATCATCTTGAGCCCGCGAGACGACGAACGGAAGCGCCTCGGCGTGACCATCACACGCAAGGTGGGCAATGCCGTCCGGCGTAATCGCATCCGCCGCTGCATTCGCGAGGCCTTTCGGCTGCATCGCGAGCTCTTTCCGGCAGGATTCGATTACGTCTTCATTGTCAAAAAGGATGCGGCGATCCAAGGAACCGGCGACGTCCTCGACGAATTGCGCGGTGCCAAAGAGAAGCTCTGGAGGCGGGCGAGTGAGGCCCGCCGGGGCGCACCATCCCCTCCGCCGATCGCGACGCGGTGATGATTTCCCCCTTCGAGGCATCTGATGAACGCGGAAAATAAGCGCTCTCCCCTTCTCCCTCTCGCGATTTTTGGCGTCCTCTTTTCGGGGATGATCCTCGCGCTTCAGTTTTTCGCGGATCCTCCTCCCGAAGGCATCGAGCGCATGGAGGACGCTCCCGAAGCGCTGCGCGGTGACGTCGTCGCCGACGAGCTCGACCTCGATGCCCTCGAAGAGGTCACGATCGAGACCGAAAAATTCAGCGCGCGCCTTAGCGCCGCCGGCGGTGCGCTTCGCTCACTCAAGATCAAAGAGGAACGCTACGGGCCCGAGGAAGATGAGCTCGCTGAGCTCGTCACAACCAACCGTCCCGAGTACCTCCCCTTTCGCCAGCGCATCGAAGGAGCTCGGATTCCCACCGACCTCACCTATCGTCTTCAGCGCGCAAGCGATCGCGAAGCGGTCTTCCGCGCCGAGACCGATGGGCTGGTCCTCTCCCGAAAGATCAACGCCCGCGAGGGCGACTACCAGCTCTACTCCACCCTCCGCATCGAAAACCGCGGCGAAAAGCCCCGGACGCTGCGCGTCGTCGACGAAGCGTTTCATTACGTTCAGCGCGCCCAAGAAGAGAGCTCGGGCATCATCGCGCGCCCTTCGCCTTGGATCGCGCACGGCTTCTGCAAGACCGGAAGCGATGACGAGCGCCTCGACCGCGGTGATCTCGAGGCGCCCTTCTCGATGGGTCCCGACGTTCGCTTCGCCGCCATCGAAAACACCTATTTTGTCCTCGCAATGCTCCCCGATTCGGCCGCGAGCGGTGTTCGCTGCGAGCTCTTCGCCGAGGATCGGGGCGGCACGTCAAAAAAGGACGCCGATGGGACCCTATTCACGGCGAGGCTCTACCGCGAGGAGTTGACCCTCGCGCCTGGCGAGAGCGCCCTCGTCCGCACCCAGCTGTACGCGGGCCCGAAAGAGTTTGAAGCGCTCTCCGCCGTCGGAAATGAGCTCGATTCGGTCGTTGATCTCGGCTGGTTCGGCTTTATCGGCTTTGGCCTGATTCAGCTCCTCAGCTTCATCTACGGCTATGTCGGCGAATGGGGAATCGCCATCGCGCTCCTCACGCTCATCGTGAAGATCCTCCTCTATCCGCTGACCGAGAAGAGCTTCCAGAGCATGGCTCGGATGCGCCTTCTCAAGCCGGAGATGGACCGGATCAACGAGCTCTACCAGGACGATCGCGAAAAGAAGGGCGCCGCGATCATGGAGCTCTATAAAAAGCATGGCGTGAACCCGCTCGCGGGCTGCTTGCCGAGTCTTCTCCAGATGCCGATCTGGTTCGCGCTCTATCAGAGCCTCTCGACGAATATCCAGCTTTACCACGCCTCGGGCCTTTGGTTCGACGATTTGAGCTCGCCCGATCCGGGCCTCCTCGGCATCGCGCTTATCAAGCCGCTCCCCCTCGCGCTCGGCGGATTGATGATTGTCCAGCAGCGGATCTCTCCCGCGGCGATGGATCCGATTCAGGCGAAGATGATGATGATCGTCATGCCGACGATGATCACTCTCTTCATGTACTTCCTCCCGGCCGGCCTCTGCGTGTATATGGTAACGAACTCCGTGCTCGGGATTGGTCAACAATATTGGATCCAGAAACGCCTTGAGAAGCAGCATCCTACTCAAGAAGAGAGTGAGGATCCTGATGCCGAGCCGAGCGCTGATGAATCTGCCGCGACCACTATAAAGAAGTCGCGGCCCGGAAAAGCGAGCCGGAAGGGCGCTCGCAGCAGGAGGAACCGTGGCGGACGATCGTGATAAAGGGCCTCGCGAAGGGGCTCTCCTCGTCGACGATGAGCTCGACGAGAAAGCGCGCCGCAAAAAGCGGTCGCACGACTATGACCCCGCGCAAGCCGAAGACGCTGCCAATATCCTCGAAGATCTCCTCGACATCATGGATATCGACGCGGATGTGACGATCCGCGAGGACGGCGAAAAGATCGTCCTCGATGTGACGGGACCCGAGGCCGGGCGCGCGATCGGTAAAAAGGGGCAGACCCTAGACGCGCTTCAATTCTTGCTCAATCGCATCGTCAATCGTGATGCCGATGAGCTTCGCCATATCATCGTCGATTCCGGCGACTATCGAGAGCGTCACGATAAGAACCTTGAATCGCTCGCGCATCGCGAAGCCAAACGCGTCGTTCAAACCGGTCGAAGCGTCTCGCTTCAGCCGATGTCCGCACGCGACCGGCGCGTGATCCACCTCGCGCTCGCCAAATTTGAAGGTGTGATGACCGAGTCGAGTGGCGAGGGCCTGCGGAGAAGGATCCAGATCATCCCGACCTCTCCGCGTGGACGTGGACGGCGCTGAGCGCTTTGAGTATGAAGAGCCGGCCACGCAGTTCGCGGGGCCGGCTTTTTCAATTGGGGATCAGAGCGGGCGGAGGCCGTAAAACGCGCGAGATGGAGCCTACATTGGTAGGCTGCTCATTACTCAAGTCAGCTTGACCATTTTTGGAAGCGACACCCACGGCGAGTGCGACTTAGTCAATCACGCTTGACTACCAACTCCCTTTTCCAACGACTTGAGCCCCGATTTCATCAAGCAAACTTGACGAAATAGCCAATCGCTATCGGAGAGACGTCAACTTAGTCGCCTTTACCAGACTATCTGCGGAAGCCGCATTTTTTGCTCAGCGCATTTTGTCAACTGCGCTTGACTAAACAGAACGACATTCCGCCCCGTTCACAATCACTCCGGGACGGGTATCAAGCGTCTGTAGAAGAAGTGATGACTTGGGCCTGCGCTCGGAGAAAGTGATGTTCCCGGAACGCCAAAACCGGCCTTCACGTGGAGCTGCCGACTGATGATATGCGCGCCGCTCCCGAAGCGTTCGAGCTCGAGGCCAAGGCTTTCGGTGTCGACGTGAAGGCGGTCGCGCTCACGAACCTCGCTCAGCGCCCGACACCGGCGCCGGCTGCGGGACCGCATTCGGAAAGCCCTCGATGAGCGCGCTCAGGCGCTCTGATAGAGCCGCGTATTCGGGGAGCGCCTCGAGCGCCTCGCCCACGAGCTTGAGGCTCGATCCGAAATGCTTGAGGAAGCTTGGATTGCCGCGCACGCGATCGATGAAGACGAAGCGGCCGGCGTCTTTGAGCTTGCGCTGGACGGTCTGGAGATCGAAATCGCGCCTGAGCGCTTCGAGATCGAAGCCGCGGCGGCGCGCGTAGGAGTCGACCAGGGAGAGGCGCGTCTTTCGATCCATCTCGATATAGGAGTCGGCGAGGAGCGCGACGAGATCGTAGATATAGGGGCCGCGCATCGCGTCTTGAAAGTCGATGAGCGAGAGC
>JAAZAH010000164.1 GCA_012514415.1 Sandaracinaceae bacterium | reverse complement strand
GATCTCAAAACAAAGACGATCGAATTCTTCGCCGCGCTTCCACGGCCCTCCGAGGGGCGTCGGCTGAACTTCGACCCGTCCATGCTGAAGGGTCACCTCAAGGACGCCTACCTCGCATTCGATACGGCTCTCGAAGCCCTCGAATCGCACGCCTCGCTCCACGCCATCGAAAGCGAGGCCCTAACCCAGATCGCGCGAAGGGCCAGCTCACTCCGCGATGATCTCGCGCAGATCTTGGACGCCGTCGACGGTCCGAGCGTCGCGTGGGTTGCGCGCGATCGAGATTCGGTGAGCCTCGGTGCGAGCCCGCTCGAGATCGGCCCCATCCTTGAATCGCATCTCTTCGAATCGCTTCACGCCGCCGTCCTCACGAGCGCAACGCTCAGCGTTGACGATGATCTTGAGTTCATCTCCGGGCGCCTCGGCGTTCGTGACGGAATCGAGCTCATCCTCCCCTCCCCCTTTGATTATCGAAACCAGGCAGGGCTCTACATCGCGCGCGAGCTCCCCGAACCGCGGCATCCGGATTACCTCGACGATGCGGCGCATGAGGTCAAGCGGCTCATCGAGATCACCCGCGGCGGCGCGTTCGTCCTTACGACCTCCTATCGCGCGATGAACTTTTTGAGGCAGGAGCTCGCCGAAAGCCTTCCGTATCCTCTCCTCATTCAGGGTGAGGCGCCCAAAGCCGAGCTCCTTGAACGCTTCCGTGAATCGGGCGATGCTGTGCTCTTTGCCACCTCGAGTTTTTGGGAAGGCGTGGACGTACCAGGCGCCGCGCTTCGCCTCGTGATCCTCGATAAACTTCCTTTCGGCGCGCCCGACGATCCCCTGCTCCAAGCGCGCGGGCGGCGCCTCGAAGAGCGCGGCGAAAGCGCCTTTCGAAAGCTTTCGCTTCCCGACGCGGCGCTCAACCTGAAGCAGGGATTTGGCCGGCTGATTCGCACCCGAAAGGATCGCGGCATCGTCGCGATCCTTGATCCGCGTCTTGTCAAAAAAGGCTATGGGCGCGTTTTACTTCGGAGCCTCCCACCTGCGAGCCGCTTGAACTCCTTTGCCGAGGTCGAGGCGTTTTGGGGGGCCGGGGCGTGAACTTGCTTGGCGCGCGCGGATATTTCCTTGCTCTCCTTCTTCTCATCAGCGCCGGCGCCGGCTGCACCAAGGACGCTGGAAGTAAAGCTCAGGGAGCCTTCACCTCGAGGGAGGATGAAAGCCGAGGAAAGCTCGAGCCGCCCAAACACGAGTCCGAGCCCGATTCCGATCGAATAAGGCCCAACTCCTCCGCGAATCCGCTCGACGAAAACACCGAAGGCCCTGAGGAGGAAAGCCCGGCCCGCGCGACACCTCGCGCGCGCCCTGACGACGCCGAGACCGATGCGCCCGATGCCGATGAGATACACGCTGCGCCTCCGTGCCAACCCGCCCGAGAGAGCCTACTGATCAGCGAGGGACTCGGCACAGGCGCGATCGCCCCAACGAAAAAGGGCTACCTCATCGCCACGTATTCGCTCTCGGACGGAGCCTCGACCCTCCGCATCTTTGAGGGCCGCTCCCGACGTGCGCCTCGTCGCCTCCACGAGATTCATCTTCGCGATAACGTCAAGCTTGCCCGAGCGCATCCTCCCGCCATCGCATTTCTTC
>JAAZAH010000163.1 GCA_012514415.1 Sandaracinaceae bacterium | reverse complement strand
TTACCGTGGCCGCCATCGAGGGTGGTGCGGAGAGCACGCTCTCGGTCGATGCGTCGAAGCCTGCAACGCGGCGGGCGAGAGAGAGCGCCGCCATGCGTGTAAAAGAGGGACGTCACCGCTTCATCGCCGAGGATGTCTTCGAGATGCTCCCGAGACTCGAGCGACGCGGCGAGCAATTCGATCTCGTCGTCGTCGATCCGCCCACGCACGCGCGCACCAAAAAGCACCGCTTCAATTCTGGGAAGGATTGGGCGCGGCTTCTTCAGATGATTTTGCCGCTCGTTGCACCCGGCGGGGCCGTCCTCGCTTCGACGAACGATCATCGCGCAAGCCATGCCGAATTTGATCGCATCCTCTTTGGAGCGATCGAGAGCGCGGGTCGGCGCCTTATCGAGCGGCGCCGAATCCCCTTGCCGCTCGACTTTCTGCCCGGCCCGGGAGAGGAACCACACCTGAAGGTGAGCCTCCTCTTTCTCGCTTGATGATCGCTAGAGCAGCGGCTTCCTAAGCCGACGGTCGCACGCTTTCCTCAATTGAAAAACGACAGCGCGGCGGCCCTCGAAGCCGACGGTCGCGCGAACGAACTCAAAACTTCATGAGTGCGATCTCATCCTCGTCGGTGAATGCGCCTTCGATATCGAGATGCGGGGTCGGGAGGTTGTACTCCGCGGCCGCCATGGTGGCTTCGACGAGGATGGGTCCTGAAATCTCCTTGGGTTCGTTCTTACAGAGCGCACCCACGATTTGCTCGACCGACCACTTGCCGAGGCTCTCGATCACAAGGTTGGCACCATCGTAGCGGATGGTGTCGGCGAGGTCGCGATGATCGGCAATTTTCATCTCGGCTTGCGGTCCGAGGTAGGTCCGAGCCACATCGATCACGCGTTGCGCGACCGCGTTCCACGCTTGCAGGTAGCTCGGATCCGAAGCCTCATCCATGATGTCGAGACCGACCTGGAGTCTTGAGAGCCGATCGAGGAACTCCTCCACGAGCGGTCCGCGGATGACCCGCCCGTGTTGCGGGGCGATGATCTCGACACGGGGTTGGAGCGAGCGAATCGTCTCAATCGTCCTCGCGAGCGCCGCGTTCACGGGCATGTAAATCTGATGGAAAGCGCGGATGCCTGCCCAATCCGACTCGTCGGCGTAGAGTCCTTCGGCGGTCGCTTCCGTAAGTCCACCAAAGAGATCGCCCGTGAACAGCACGCGCGTCTCGGGATCGTAGAGCATGACCGCGCCGCGGAAATGACAGAAGGGCGACGGGACGGGGATTACGCGGTGGCCGGTCGGTAGCCGGATGCCCGTTTTGAACTTTTCGGTTGGGATGAAGCGATCGCGCGGGAGGTTTTGATGGACGATGAGCCGCCAAGTATCCTCGGAGCAGAGGATGGCTGCCTTCGGAGCGTATCGCGCCGAGATGATGGAGGCCGAGGCGCCCACATCCGGATCTTGGTGGTTGATGAAGAGCGCCGAGATCTTATCCATGCCGCCGATGAGCGACGAAACCTTGGTGTGTACGACTGAGAAATCGCTGCTCGAGCCAGGATCGATGAGAAGATTGAAGACCTGCGTCTTTCCAGACGTCGCGTCGACACCGCTGAAAGTGCGGAGGTACGGATTCGAGAAGAAGACCCCCTTCTCTTCTCTTTTTCCGACCCAATAGGTGTTGGGGGCGATCTCGACGCTCTCGACCCTTAGATCATAGAATTCTTCGCTCGGATTACTGCTCATCGATTTACTCTTCCGTTCAAGCTCGCGGAGCGACCTCGGGGCAGCGTCGCAGTCGCGGACGCATTCGCGCTTCGGGGTGCCTTCGCGGTGGGTTTAGGGGCAAATGAGGTCGCCTGCATGATGCGTTTCGGGATAAGGCCGAGCCTCGGTGCAATCATAGCATCGAACGGTTGCACTTTCAGGCAAACAGCGCCCTTTTGCGAAAAAAGCTCATCACATTTTGATGTGATGTGCAGAAGATGCAGCGAGCGAAAATTCCGCAGCCTACATCCAGAAGCTCCCGATGATTGAGGATTTTCCCGATTTGCCCTCTCACAAGGCATTTGGGCGAGTGCAAATTTTGCGCATCTAATTTCGCTCAGAGCGCGTAAGTTTTTTCAAGATAGTCGATGATATCGGTCGATTCGAAGAGCGCGATGCCGCGATTGGGATCTTCAAGATAGGGGACCTGAACGCGGCCGTGCTTTTGATAGAAGCGGTACCGTTTGCCCCCTTCTTTCGGAATATAAGGGTTGGGGGTGATCCTTCGAGTGGCGGGACCGAGCTCTTTGAACGCCTCCTTCCCGAGGTTGTGAAGCGTGTAAGGCAGCTCGAGCTCCGTCATGCGTTCACGGACGAGACGGGAAAAAGGACTGCCCTCGAAACTCGTGAGAGAAAGCGGCTTTTCGGGCGCGCGCGAGGGGCGCGCTTTGATCCCGCGACCACTTCGGATCGCCGTCGCTCCGCCGCTCAGGAGAAAGGAAGGCGTGCCGGGTCGATAGGCGTCCGGCACCTCCATCTCGCCGTAGACGCGGAAGAGATAGCGGACGATATCGGCGGACTCGTAAAGCCTCTCACCGGTGTTCTCATCGATGAAGAAGGGGAAGAGCGCTTTTCCGCCGATGGCTTCCGCTTCGGGCCGAAATCGCTTTCCGCCTCGCGGACACGGCCGAATTTCGACGTCGAGATGGAGCGCCGTGAGCGCCTCGCGGACACGCCGGCAATAAGGGCAGCCTTCGTACTCGTAAAGGATGAGTGGCTTTTCGGGCTGCTTGGCTTCGCGGACGACGAATACGCCGCGCCCCGCAGTGAGGATGGATGCGCTTAAGGAGCTCATGACGCTGAGTCCGTGGCGGAGTCGTGATGACATGATAGAGCCTCGTTCACGGTTGAAGTGCCTCCTCAGCGTAGCGCTCTTCGCGCTGACTGACGATGAGGGCGAGGGATAGCGCAAGCAGAGCGCCCGCCGCGCCCGCGATCCCGAGCCATTCGAGGGATGCCTTTCGCACGATGAGCCCTGCGAAGGCCGCACCGAGTCCCTGACCGAGGAAGATGGTGGACCCGTTGAGCGCAAGGGCGAGGCCGCGGTCTTGGGGCGCCGCAAAGATAAGCCGATTCTGAATCACGGGGCTTAAAGTGAATACGATCGATGAGCCGACGAAGAGCGTGATCGCGAGTCCCGCCGTTTTGACGGCTTCGGAAAGGCCGAGGGGATCGAACATCCAGAAGGAATAGAGCCCGAGGATGACGACGTTCAACGCGAAGCCGGCGGCGACGGTTTTTGCCTTGGGCGCGCGATCGGCGAGGGGACCACCGAGGTAGACCCCGACGATGCTCCCGCCTCCGATGGCCATCTGGATGGCGCCGATGCCTGCGCCCTCGAGCCCTGTGACGCGTGTGATGATCGGTCCGATGTATGCGACGATCGAGAAGGTCGCGAAGAAGGCCGATGTGTTGAAGACGAGGTTGGAGAGCACGGGCCAGTCGAGCGCGATTCGGAGGTTCGCGAGTCCCGCGCGGTCCTGACTTGGATGCGAGGGAAGGATCAGCGCGATGGCGACGCAGGCGAGGAGGGCGAGGACGCCGCTGAACGCGAAGGTGGCGCGCCATCCAAAGAACGAGCCGACAACGCTCCCGAGGGGGATGCCGAGAACGAAGGCGAGCGTGATGCCGGCGAGGACGACGGAGAGCGCGCGCCCCCGCCGCTCGCTTTCGACGAGCCCTGCGGCGACCGCGGAGGCGATGGGCGTGACAAGGGGCGCGATGAGTCCGCAAAGCACCCGTGTCGCGAGAAGAAGCGTGAAGGTCGGCATCACGGCGCCGGCAAGGTTCACGAGTCCAAGCGCAAAGAGGGCGCCGACCAAGATGCGCTTCCGATCCAACGCCGCGACGAAGCTCGCCATGAAAGGCGCGGCGACGGCATACGTGATGGCGAAGGAGGCAGCGAGCCAGCCGGCGGCCCCGAGCTCAATGCCGAGATCGGCTGCGAGAGGTTCGAGGACGCCCGTAAAGACGTGAGCCTCCGTGCCGACGGCGAAAGCCGCAAAGGCGAGGATATAGATGCGGGGGGTCATGAAAAAGCGATCCGCGCGTCGGCCTCGAACCGGTATCCTTCCGGGTTCGTACCCTTTGCGCGACGAGCGCAGTCTAGCGCCGCCCGCCCTTTACTCAATTTTCTTCGAGTTTCGCTCCGCGGCAGGCATGAACGTTCAGGGCGCGCGCTCGGCCGGGAAGAGCACTCGGATGCGGGAGCGGATCGACTCGGCGAGGGCGTCTGGAATGATCGCGTCTGCCTCGTAGGTGCGGCAAAGCGCAAGTGATCGACGGAGCGAGTCGCAGATGGCATCGCAGCGCTCGCAAGAGGCGAGGTGCGCCTCCATCGAGGCACAGAGCGTCGGGCTGATCTCTCCCTCGAGGTGCTGTGAATAGAGGACGGGAATGTCCGGGCAGGTTCCCGCGGCCTTGGGGAGGGCTTCAATCGACTCGTTCAGGAAGGGTTCGAGCGCGTCGCGGATCGCGACGCGGGCGCGGTGAAGCCGGCTCTTGAGCGCTGCGACGCTGATGCCGAGGATTTCGCTTGCTTCTTTCGCGCGGAAACCCTCGACGTCGCGGAGGATCACCACCTCGCGGTACTCAGGCTCGAGCGAATCGATGGCCTCGCTGAGCGCGCGCTCCAGCTGCCTCTTGAAGAGGGCCTCGTCGGGATGGTCGTCCTCGGGGCTCAGCCGCTTTGCGTCGGAGAAATTCTCATCGTCGAGAGAGCTCTCCTCGGCCGGGGCGAACTTACTGCGCCTACGCTTCTTGATGCAGTGACTTCGCGCGATCGTGTAGAGCCAAGTCGAAAGTGAAGCGTCGCCTCGATAGCTCTCGATGGAGCGGGCCATCGAGAGCATCGTCTCTTGAGCGATGTCTTCGGCGTCTTCCTCATCTCGGCACAGCCGTAGACCGAAGCGGTAGATCGCCCCTTGATAGCGATGCAGGAGTGCTTCGAGAGCCTCCCGATCGCCCGTTTTTGCGCGCTCAATG
>JAAZAH010000013.1 GCA_012514415.1 Sandaracinaceae bacterium | reverse complement strand
GCTCGCGCCGGCCTCGCTCACGAGGACCACCTGAATCTGGGCAAGACCCGCATCTTTGAGCAGATCGCGAACGAAGCGCTCGGTCTCTCTCCCCGCAGTTCCGTTTCCCACGGCGACGGCGGCAGGGGCGTGACGCCGCACAAACTCGAGGAAATCGCGCGCTGCGCGAACCAGATCGCCTTCGCCGCGGAAGGGATAGATGGTGATGTTCTCAAGATATCGCCCCGTGGCGTCCACCGCCGCGCACTTACAGCCCGTGCGAAGCCCCGGGTCGACGCCGATGACGGGTTTTTCGCCATAGGGCGCGGCGAGGAGAAGATGCCGAAGGTTCTCCGCGAAGACATTGACTGCGTCGCGATCGGCCTTCAGTTTGAGGTTCACGCGGATGTCGGTCTCGATGGTCGGCGCGAGAAGACGCCGAAGGGAATCGCGTGCCGCGAGCTCGAGCTCCGAGGCGAAAGGAGACCGAGCATTGTGCGAGCGCGCGCGGAGGATCTCGGCGAGGGCGCGATCCTCGTCGTAGGCGATCCGCGTCCGGAGCACGCCCTCAATCTCGCCGCGGCGGATGGCGTGGAAGCGATGCGCGGGGATGGCGCTGAGCGCCTCGCGATAGTCGTAATAATCCTCGAATTTCGTGCGCTTGTCCTGATGTTCGGGCTGGACGGTCGATTCGAGCGCGCCTGTCGTCTCGAAGAGCGCACGGATTGTGGCGCGAATATCGGCGTCCTCGGCAATGTCCTGGGCGACGATATCGCGCGCGCCCGCGAGCACCGCCTTTGTGTCCGGGAGCTCTTTTTCGGCCGATACGAAGGCCTCGGCCTCCTTCTCGGGATCGGCGTCGAGCGGTTGGGCAAGGATGCGAAGGGCAAGCGGCTCGAGGCCACGCTCTTTTGCGATGTCGGCGCGTGTCTTCCGCTTCTTTTTATAAGGCGCGTAGAGATCTTCGAGGCGAGCTTTTTCGGTGCAGGCGCGGATGCGCTTTTCGAGACCCGGCGTCAGCTTCCCCTGCTCCTCGATGGATTTGAGGATGGCGAGCTTCCGCTCCTCGAGCTCCTTGAAATAGCCGCGCCTCTCTTGGATGTCGCGTACGGCGACCTCGTCGAGCCCGCCGGTCGCTTCCTTTCGGTAGCGGGCGATGAAGGGGACGGTGGCGCCCTCGTCGAGCAGCTGGATGACGGCGCTCACGGCGCCTTCCGGCAAGGAAAGATCCGTTGCCACGAGGGAGGAAAGGCTGATGTTCTCGCTCATAAAGGGAGGACGGGATTAGCAGACATTTCCCCCCCTCACCAAGCCTAGGTTGAGGGGGGCCCACAGCCCCCCAAATTCTACACCAAAACAGTAAAGAACAAGATTGAACCAAAGCGCATTACAACATATTGAATTCACTCACTTTATACTCGAAGGACAGACGGAAACTCATTCTGCCGTTGCGTATCCTCAGAATTCTTGTCAACTTAGGGACCATCAGAATGGCTGCGCTTGAACCCATCCGAAACGATCTCGATCTCGCGATCGAAAACGAACAGCTCCGAGGGCGAGGACCCGAAGAGATCGTTGTCTGGGCCAAACACCGTTTTGGCGAAGAGCTCGCGCTATCGACGAGCTTCGGTGCGACCTCGGCCGTGATGCTCCACCTCGTCAAAACGCTTGCCCCCGAGACGAAGATCATCTGCATCGATACGGGCTATCTCTTCCCCGAAACCTATCGCTTTGCCGAAGAGCTCACCAAGCGGCTTGAGCTCAAGGTGCATTGGTTCAGCGCCGAGATGACAGCGGCCCGGCAAGAGGCACTCTACGGACGGCTGTGGGAGCAGGGGCCTGAGGGCGTGGAGCGCTACCTTCGGATGAATAAAGTCGAACCGATGGAGCGCGCGCTCACGGCGCTCGGCGTGAAGGCATGGATGGCGGGGCTAAGAAGTGAGCAGACCGAACATCGCCGCGGCCTCGATCACGTGATTGTCCAAAACGGGCGATATAAGATCCACCCCATCCTCCAGCTCACCGAGGCCGATCTCCACGCTTATCTCGAGCGTTACAATCTGCCCTACCACCCGCTCTATGCCGAGGGGTATCGCTCGATCGGCGATCATCACAGCACGCTCCCGACGACTCCCGATATGGATCCGCGCGAAGGGAGGATCCTCGGGCAATCGCGCGAATGCGGCCTTCACCTTCCGCTCTCGGAAGATCAAAATAAGAGCTATAAGAGCTCCAGCCTTTGAGCCGCGGGGGCCGAGGGCGTTGCTCGGCAAAGCGTTCGGTGCGGCACTCAAACGGTAAGGCGAGGCTGGCGCACTAGGCGCTCACCCGGCATGATAAAACGCGTGTCGGTCTCGTCGGCGTCCTGCTGCCTAGACCCTATCCGTTCGAAGCGATCGAACAACGGGAGTTCGTGATGCCCGCCATCTCTAGGCCAGCCTTCCGCACGTCCATGCACCTCACCGGCGAGACGGCCGCTGAGCTCATCGAAGCCGCCAAAGAGGCCGAAGACGCGGGGGTCCACACCCTTTTTGCATCCGAGCTCTATGGGAACCCCTTCGTACCGCTCGCCGCCGTCACAGCGGCGACCGAGCGCGTCCGGCTCGGCACTGGCATTGCGCTCGCGTTCGTCCGGAGCCCGCTTGCGCTCGCACTCGAAGCGTTTGATATGGACGCGATCACCTCGGGTCGCTTCGTGCTCGGTCTAGGGACCGGTGTCCGCCGCCTGAACGAAGACTGGCATGGCGTCGAGAACTTCGGCGGCCCCGTCGCTCATATGCGCGAAGTCATTGCGTTCCTTCGCCTCTTCGAGGAGCGCGCCCGTCGGGGCGAGTCCATCGAGATG
>JAAZAH010000162.1 GCA_012514415.1 Sandaracinaceae bacterium | reverse complement strand
GCGGCGGATCCTCGCCTTCCATATCGTGAGCCAAGTCGGCTATATGCTCCTCGCCATCGCGCTTGGAACAAAGGCGGCTTTTGCCGGCGCCGTTTTCTATACGCTCCACCACATTCTTGCGAAGACGAACCTCTTTCTCGTCTCGGCGACGGTGGCGAAGCTTACCGGCTATTTCGATCTGCGCCGAACGGGTGGTCTCTACGGATCGCATCCTTGGCTCGGCGTGCTCTTTCTCATCCCCGCCCTCGCGATGGTCGGTGTGCCGCCGCTGTCGGGATTTTGGGCCAAATTCATCGTGCTCCGCGAAGGGCTCGAGGGGATGCATTATCTCTGGGTGAGCGCCGCGGTCATCACCGGGTTTTTGACGCTCTACTCGATGATGAAGATTTGGTTTGAGGCGTTCCTGAAACGGCGTCCCGGCGCGCTTTTCCGGCCCGATCCCAACCTGAACCTCGCGCCGGCTTATGTGGCCATCACGATCTTTTCGGCGTGCACCGTCCTTATCGGGCTCTTCCCTGAGGCGCTTCTCACGATCATCGAGCGCGCCATCGATACCCTCGCGATCATTGGCGGTGAAGTCCCGAACCCCTACGACGGAGGACTTGCGCCATGAAGCGTCGGCTGCGTCGGCTCCGCCTCCATATCGAGCTGCTCGGGCTCGTGCTATATCAGATCGTTTTCTCGGGCTTTTACACGGCTTGGATGGTGATCCGATTCGACCGGCGGCCCGAAGGCGTTCTCTTTGAGCTGGGCACAGACGGGCTCGACGAGATTGGCGTGACAGGGCTCGCTGCATTGATCGCCATCGCGCCAGGGACGACGCCCGTCGCGATTGACTATGCTTCGGAGACGATGGTGATCCATTGCCTCGATCGGCTCGCGGTGCCGCCGAACCGAAAGTTCTTCACCGAACAATACGCGACGCGCCTCGCCGAGCTCTTCCCGCGATATCCAGAGAGTGGGTCTGACGATGCGCCGCATGTTGGGCCAAGTCCCGGCCCCGCGGGACAGGCCGAAGGTGAAAAATCGTCCGATGAGGTGAGCCGTGGCTGAGATCATCGTCTGGATCATCTCTGCGGGCGCCGTCATCTCGCTCCTGATCGCGTTCGTCCGACTTCTCACGGCGGAGACGGAGGTTGATCGCGTCGTCTCTCTCGACATCGTCTTTTCGTCGGGCGTCGCGCTTACGGGGGCGGCCGCTGTCGCTCAAGCGGAGAGTCATTTTCTCGACATCGGCATTGCTTTGAGCGTCGTGGGGTTTGTGGGAACCACACTGTGGGCGCGCTTCATTGAAGCCTCCGGCGAGGAAGCTCCGCGCGATCTTTCGTCCGGCGGAGAGGCGGACGAGACGCTCGCCGATGAAGAACGGGACCTGCCGGTAAAGGAGGAGGGCTCATGATGGAGATCGCCGCCGCCTCATTGGCCGCCATCGGATCGTGCTTGCTTGTCGTTTCAGCGCTCGGCTTATTCACCCTCCGGGATGCGCTGACGCGGCTTCATGCGACCACGAAATCGGCGACGCTCGCTCAGGGCTTTATGTTTTTGGGTGTGGCGTTTATCATCCCGAGCCTCTCAGTCGCGTGGAAAGTTATCGCGATCTTGGTCATTCTATTTTTCACGCTCCCGGTTTCGGCACAGATGTTGGCGCGTGCTGCGCTAAGCCGAGGCAACTACCCTGTTTACCAAGAGGGCGATTCGGGCGAAGGTTCCCGACAACTCTCAGATTCGGAATGAAGCGAACGCCAACCATGATGCCGGTGGGGCTCCCTCCCTCGAGGATGCCTCACGATAGAGCGATCCCGAGGATGCTCGGCGGTGACTGCGCCCTTCGACTCGGAGGTCGCGCGTGCGCGTAAAAACGGGCTGGGCACTCGCCTCGCTCGTGGTGGTCTGCGCCTTCCTCCTTGAGGGAGCGCGCGTTCCGATCGCCTCGGCCGAGCCGGAGTCAACGCCCGGAGAGTCGCAAAGTGCGCAATCCGAAGCCCCGGTCGGAGACGGGGGGACGGAAAGCGGATGGGATGGCGAAGGTGAAGATGCGCGTCAAGCTGGCGAGGGGCCGGAGGCGCAGCTTGAGAACGAGCCTGTCGAGGCGCCGGATTTCGTCCATTTCATGCCGCCCGCCCCGGCGCCTCCCATCAGCTTGAGCTTCCCCGAGCTCCCGCCGACCTCGCTCGATCCGCGCCTTACGAGCGAAAGCCCCTCGGAAACCACCGAGACCGCCGACCTCATCAAGGCGATCCTCGGCCTCGTCCTGGTGCTTGCGCTCGCCTATATCGGCGGAATGCCGCGGATTCGGGCGATTTTCAATCGCCTCCGCATCTCGCATATCCTTACGACGGGACTTCCCTTCCTCCTGCTCGGCGTGATCTTTCGCCAGCCGAACGTCGGGATCCTCTCCGACTCGATCCTCGACCAAATTCGCCCCGTCCTCCCCTTCGGGCTTGGATGGCTCGGACTGGCGATCGGCTTTCGGTTCGATGCGCGCGGCGTGGATCGACCTCCTCCCTTTACGGCGGAAACACTCGTTTGGCTGACGCTCGTCCCCTTCGTGCTGATGCTCGGCGTCGCGTGGGGCTTCCTCTATTATGCTAACCCGGGTGAGCCAATCGTGAACCTCGGGTTCGCGGCGATCGTCGCGACGGCGGGGACCGTATCCGGGCGCATCACGCCGCTCATCTCGAAGGAGACGACCGATTCGACCGGGCTCGGCCGGCTCGCGTACGTGATTCAGATGGAGCAGCTCGCGGCGGTTTTGCTCCTCGCCTCCGTCGCGGCGTTGATTCGCCCTGAAGATACGATGATCGCGTGGAACCTCCCGGGAATGATGTGGTTCTTCATCACCATCGGCTTCGGGGTCGTGATGGGCGCACTCGCCTTCATTTTCCTCGCGATCGCGCAATCGAAGATCGAGGTGAGTTTGGTTCTGCTCGGGATCACCTCCTTTGCCTCGGGGCTTTCGAGCTTCCTCAATATTCCTGCGACAATCGTCTGCTTCATCGTAGGGCTGATCCTCGCGAACATCCCCGGCATGAGGCGGACGCGACTCCGCGGCTCGCTCGCGCGTCTCGAAGGGCCCATCTACCTCGTCTTCCTTTTCCTTGCCGGCGCGCATTGGCGCGTGAGCGATATCGAAGGATGGGCGCTCCTCATCGCGTTCATCACTTCACGTCTTCTCGGAAAGCAGATTGGCGCGACCGCGCTCGAGATGAATACCCGCACCCAGATTCCCGACCAGGATCTTCGAGGCATGGCGTTTTCACCGATGGGCGCCCTTGCGATCGCCATCGCGATCAGCGCGCAAGATCTCTACCCTTCGATCACGGCGGCGTGGGTCGTCACGGCCGTCATCGGTGGCGCCATCGCAAGTGAGATCCTCGTCCAAATCCTTGGCCGTGGAGCGAGCGCGCCCGTGAAAGAGGAGAGCTCTTCATGATCGTTCGCCTCCTCGCCCTCGTCTTGATCACGGGCATGGTCCACGCCGGGCTCAGCTTCGCGCCCGAGCGCATTCAAAGCAGCTTCCCGGCGCTCACGACGCTTTCGTTTGGCTACCTGATCCTCGCGGCCTATCTCGGCGGTACCATCTTTAAGCGCTTTGGTCTCCCGCGGCTCACCGGCTATCTCACGATGGGCATGCTCGCGGGTCCCTATGCGCTCGGGCTCGTCTCGAATGCCACGGTCAACG
>JAAZAH010000161.1 GCA_012514415.1 Sandaracinaceae bacterium | reverse complement strand
GGAGTGGATGAGCTTCTTCGGGGTGTCGAGGCGCGACTCGAAAGTCTCCCCGACGAGCTCCCGACCCGCCGCGATGAGATCGATTTCCCTTCGCTCTACCTTCGCGATCACGCCCTCGCCAGGATGGCCAAGATCCGCGCTACCCGAAGGCGCCGCTGAGCGCTTCGCTAAAAGGCGCAGCAAGCTCAGGGCATTGAGCGGATGGGCACGCGGGTGGAGCGGACCGAGGCGCGCTTAGAGCGAGCGCGCTTCTTCGGCGACGCGGTGTCCGCCCACGCTGCGATCGTTGTCCGCGAGCTCTTCGCAACCAAGCCCATCAAAACCAGGGATAAGGAGCTCGACGCGCTGGACATCGAGCGCGATTCGACCATCGCCCCGAAAGAGCACATCGGCGGGAATGCGCTGCGCTTCCTCGCGCTGCTCGACGAGGCTGGAATCGATCACGAGCTCAAAGGTGACGATCGTTCCCGCGCGCACGCCGACAAAGCGATTGGCCTCTTCGTCGATACGATCGATCCCATCGGCAGGGATCGCTTCGACGGGTCGAATGGCGGGGATGAGCGCTTCAACGTCAACCTCATCGTAGGGATTTGGATCGCGTGCAAGCGCGTCGATATCTTGAATGAAGCTGCTCGCGAAAGTGCGGACGGCGTCGACGACGTCGTTATCGAGGTTCAGCCCCGTGGGACCGATGTTGAAGACGAGGGGGCGACCGTGCTCATCGAGGGTGCCCGTGTCGCGAGCGAGCTGCCGGAGGTGATCGCCCGAAAGGTTGCGGACGCCCGAGTCAAAGCCGATGACTTTTGCACCAACGCCATTGAGCGCGACGATTGCGTCTGCGTAGGAATGGGGAGTGGTGCCGAGAACGCTTGGGGAATATTTTGAAAAATCCCGAGGGCCTTGATGGAACGGAGCGTCGGTAAAGAGAAGGATGACCGGAAGCGAATCGTCGCGGATGCACGCATAACCCCATCCACCCGATGGGCAGCCGAGGCTCGGCGGAATGTGCGGAAAAAGTCCATCGCCGGTCACGAGCTGGTAGAGGGCTTCGACTTGACTTTCGGGCTCATCGAAGCCGTTTCCGAGGCGAAGCGCATCCATCGCGGATTGCACTTGGATGAGATCGTCGGTCGCACGGACGTGAAGTTTGAAGGGATAGTCGAGGCCGGGTTCACCGTAAGGCGTGATCGGAAAGTCGGCGAAGCTTGCGACGCCAAGGCGGGCATCGGGGATCGCATCGTGAATCCCCGGAGCAATTCGATCGCGAAGGCGCTCCCGAATGCGGTCGATCTCCTCGCCCATGCTGAGCGTCACATCGATGAGGAAGATCACATCGGCGGCGCCGATTCGGGCCTCGAGCTCGAGTGAAGCGCGGACGGGGCTCCCGTCGAGAGGCACGTCGATGCACGGGATTTCACGCGCGGGTTCGGGCTCGTCGATGATCTCGGCGTCCGGAATGGGTGGATGGGGAAGATCGGTCCGTCCGCCACAAGCCATGAGCGCGATAAGCGAGAGTAACCCCCAAAGCCGTCGACCGATCATCTCTTGGAGGATAGCCGTGGGCGAGGGCACTGCCAAGATTGGCGATCGCCTCTCGGGGCGATCGATGGAGGCGAAATGGCGAAAGGTAGGTCGCTCTCCCGAAGGGTGTTCTCGCTCCTTTTCGTACTCGCGGAGCTCGTCTCGAATGAGCAGGGATGGACTCGCTCAGCCTTGGAGCATCCGAAGGAAGCTCTCGAGACGATTGACGGCAAAACGCTCGGACGCCGTATAGCTTCGCCCAAGCTCCGTCAGGCGCTTCAAATAAGCCTCGAGAGGGCGCGCGTTTGAATAGCCACGCTCCGACGCCTTCTGCTGAAG
>JAAZAH010000160.1 GCA_012514415.1 Sandaracinaceae bacterium | reverse complement strand
AGAGCTTGCCACGCGGGACGATCGAGCGCGGACGGTTTGGAGGCGACAATGAGGCGCCTTCCCATCTCGGAGATCCCCGCCGAGGGCGAGCGAAGGCGGCTCGATCGCGAAAGCGCCCAGCATCGGAAAGTGCTCCGCCTTCGGGAAGGAGATGCGATCGAACTGTTCGATGGAAGAGGCGGGAGGGCCAAAGCCGTTCTCGAGGGTGAGGATGCTGTTCGAGTCATCGAGTGGCTCCCGCGGCGCGCCGCCCTTCCACGGGTGGAGCTGATCCTTTGCCTTCCCAAGCTCGCCGATCTCGAAAACTCGGTCCGCATGGCGACCGAGCTCGGAGCGACCGCCATCCACCTCGCGATGAGCGATCATTCCGTCGTCAAGCTGAGCGATCGAAAGGGCGCGCAGAAGATCGAGCGACTGCGGAAGATCGCCCTCGAGGCAAGCCGCCAATCCGAACGCGATGAGCTCCCCGAACTCTATGAGCCCGCGCCCCTTCACGAGGTTCTCGCAAAGATTGACCCGAGCCTTCATCGATTCATCGCACTCGAACGATCCAACGCCGGCCCGCTCGAAAAAGCGACCGAGGGAGCCGCGCTTCTCATTGGTCCCGAAGGCGGATTCAGCGAGGCCGAGGCCGAAGCCGCGCTCGCCGCAGGCTGGAAATCCTTGAGCCTTGGCCCCACCATTTTACGCGTCTCGACCGCAGTGGCCGCGGCGATCGCCCATCTCGCGGCCCTCCGGAGGGAATGAACGGGCGCAGAAGTCTGTGCCCTAGGGTAGACTCTACTCTGATACCTTCTCCAAGAAGGTCCCGCGCGAACAATGCGTTGACACCCGCTCCCCTGCTATCGAACCTCATCGACCGATCTCCATGTCCACACTGACCTCACTCCTCGTTCGCGATCAGATCGTCTCCATCCGGGCGATCGAGGAGGCCATCCAGCGCCAAGTCATCTCGGGTGGGGATCTTCCAAGCGTCCTCCTCGAGATGGGCGCCGTCTCCGAAAACACGCTCGTCTCCTACGTCGCCGCCCAGTACGGCCTCGCACCCGCCGGGCGCGAAGAGGTGATGTCGATTCCCGGAGCGATCCTCGACAACGTCTCGGCCGAGCTCGCGATCGAAAAGCGCATCCTTCCGATTGGCGAGGAAGGCGGACGCTTGATCCTCGCTAGCGCCCGACCGCTCCGGGGCGATGAGCGCCAAGAGCTTGGCTTCGCCATCGGGCATTCGATCGAGATCCGCATCACGCTTGACCTGCGCATCGCGGCTGGACTTCATCGTTATTATGGCGAGGCGCTCAGCCGCCGTGAGCAACGCCTTCTTCGCAAGATTGATGCGGCCGCTCCGGGTGAACTCCGCACGGTCGCTCCGCTCGATCCGAACCGTGTCTTGTCACGTGATTCGCGAGATGAAGAGGAGCGCGAGGCGGGCGAGATTCGCCCGCTTGCACCGACGCGGTTTTCGCATGAAGGAAAGGCGAGCGTACGCGCCGATGCGTCCCCAGGCGACGCCAACCTCAACGCCCGAGCCGAACGCGCGCGAAGGCTTGAGAGCGAACCGCCCCGAGCCGGCAGCCATTCGGCGGGGAGGCCGTCGAACCCAGCACTTCGAGCACAGGCGCTCGAACCGATAAGCGCCCCGCGGCCGACGAGCTCTCAGATCGAGCGCCACCGCGGACCGCTCATGGCCAAGCAGGCCGTCGAGATGCTCTCGAAGGCCGAAACGCGCGATGAAATCCTCGCCATCTCCATGGCGTTCATCCGCCAGTTCTTCGATTATACCGCGCTCTTCGTCATCCACGACGATGAGGCGGAGGGACTCGATGCCTATGGAAGCGGTCCGGACTATCGCGCCATCCAAAAACTAAGCATTGCGCTTTTGCCAACCAATGCCTTCGGAAAGGCGCGAGAGGAGCGCCTCCCGCGAGTCGTTCGGCTAGGACGCGATGAGAGCGAAAAAGAGTTCATCAAAAAGGCCGGACGCTCTCACGCGCAACCCGCGCTTGTAGCGCCGATCGCGATCGAACATCGCGTGATCTTGATGCTCTATGCCGATCGAGAGGGCGAGGACCTCGCCATCCCCGACATCCCGGAAGTCATCGCATTCCTTCCGCGAATCGGCGATGCGCTCAAACAGCTCATCCTGAAGCGCAAGCGGAAAACCATGCGGCGAGAGGAATCCGCCATGGGTGACGCCACGACTCAAAGCGCCCCCGCCGGCGGAGGCGGCATGGCGTCGATGGGCGCGCGCTCCGAGACGATTGCTGGCGAGACTCTCACACGCGATCCATCGCGGAGTGCGAGCCACGAGACCCTCCGTTCGGGCGCCTCCACGATGCAAACGAGCGATGTAGGCGCTGCCGAGGGCGGGCGCCGAAAGCCGCATTTTGCTGTGCCGCTCGAGATACCGAAATCTCCTGGACGCGAGCGGCTGAAGACGCTCGAGCTCTTGGGTATTGCGCGTGAGGAGCCGGGGCTGCCCGATTTCGCTTCCCTCCTCGAGTCGCGCGGAAAGGGCGCGCCGCATCGTACGGAAGGCGAGTCCGAAGCGGCGAGCTCTCAAGAACGCGGCGCTGTCAACGAGCAGCCTACCCGCGAGCGGATCGAAACGCCTCGCAGCATCCCGGCGCAGCCTGAACCGCTCCCGGTTCAGCCCTCACGTTCCGAAGAGTCGCATTTCAAGCCGCGCACATCGGCCTCGGTGAACCCGCCGCCCCTGCGGCCTTCAAGTGCAGCTCGCTCCACCCCAGCGAGCGCGACATCTCCAGCAGCCCGCACACCCGCCTCGAGCCAGTCCGGAGCGAGCGCGTCCCCGTCGGGCTCCGCGAGCTCGATCCAACCGCCGCCTCTCCGCCGCTCGCGCTTCGCCGACCGCCCCCTACCGAAAGTGCATAAAGGCAGAGCCGAGGACGTCGAGATCATCGATACGGCTTCGATTCCGCGGACGCCCGGCTCACCCCCTTCCGTCCCGCCGCCACCTCTTCCGAGAAGAACGAAACCGAGTGAGGCCGTGATCGGGCGCATCCGTTCCTCGGAGTTTCCTCGACCCGAGACCGCATCCAATCCGGGTCTTCAGCTTCCGTCAAGCCCGGCGAAGGACGAGCCGCGCGGGGGCGCCGATCCCGACCTCATGACGCCTCATCCGAAGCGTCCGAGCATCGTCGTCGAAGACGACGGAAGCGTCGAAGCCAAGGTCGAAGCGCTGGTCGCGCTCAGGCCAAACGAAGCCACTGAGCTCATCGACGAGCTCGTCGCTGCTGGCGCCGAGCGCGCCCTTAAGCCGCTTCTTCGGGCCTTCCCCGGCGAAGTGTTCTTTCTTCGCTCCGTCGGCCCGCTCCCTCGCGCTGCCGAGATCTCAAGCGTGGCTCGCGCGATCGCCGCCTTCGGACCCGACGCTGAAAATGCAATCGTCACGCTCCTCAGAAACGGCTCAGCCGATATCCGCTATTACGCGCTCGCGATCGCCAAAGAGGCGATGACACCGAAAGTGGCGCAAGCGCTCACCGCTCTGCTCGACGATCCCGATCGCGAGCTCCGGAGACAGACCCTCGAAATCCTACGCGCGCCCGAACATGCCAAGGCCACGAGGATCAGCACGCAGAGGTCGCTCCTCGAAGAAGCCGCGACGCCGGCGTTCGATTGCGAGCGGCGTGCGCGCGCGCTGCGTGATCTCGGAGCGCTGGGTGCCATTGAATCGGCGGCCGAGATCGTGCCCTATCTCGAGGCTGAAGACGAACTCCTTCGGACGAGCGCCCGAGCCGCTCTCATCACGATCTTCGCCGACGATATGGGGCCCTCGCAAGAGGCTTGGCTCACGCTCATTCGCGCGCGCGGCGATCGTCACCGCATCGAATACCTCATCGACGGGCTCCTCAACGAGGAGGAGTCGATTCGCCGCGAGGCCGGCGCCGAGCTTCAGCGCCTGAGCCGTGAATACCTTGGATATCACGCCGGCCTTCCGCGGCGAGAGCGCGAGGTACTCAAGAAGCGCTATGAAGAGTGGTGGGAGGCGCGGGGGCGTGCGATCTTCCTTGGAGCTCGCAACCCTTAGGCCATCATGCGCGAGGAATCGAAAGCGAAAGCCAAGGACGTGGCCTCAACGGCCCGTCCACTCTGAACTGGAAGCTTCGTGCCTGAAAATCGCATCCTGCCCTTGGTGGGCGCCGCCGCCACCCTTTACCTCATCGCCGACGCTTATGTCCGAACGGGGAGCTTCACGCCGCTCGAGTCCATCGTCGCGCTCCTCGCCGCTCTGATCGGCCTCGCGCCCGTCTTCGCGCAGCGCCTACGCCGCGAACGCGTCCGAACTCACCGCGCCTACACTTGGCTTTGCATCGCCCTCGGCCTTGCGACTGCGTCGACGCTCGGCGCGCATGAACTCTACGAGATCATCGGCACATCGAGCGGCGTCGTCGCGGCCGCTGTCCTTTTTGATCTCGCGATCATGGAGCCCGATCGCATTCCCGCGCACCGCCGCCTTCGGCTTCTGGGTTTTGGCTCTCTCGGCGCCCTTTTTGCTCTGAACTTTCTCGCGCGAGCCGAACCCGAAGGCATCCTTCCCGACGATTTTCTCCTCCCCTCGCATTTTGAGATCGACAGTGGAGAGATTCTTCTTCTAAGTGCGACCCTCTCGCTTCTTCTGCGTATGGCGCGTCGGCGACTTGGGAGCACCCCGCGGGCGCTCGCAGCAAATGCGTGGGGCGTCCTCACGCTCGCGCTCACCGTTCCATTTTTTGTGGGTGCCGTGTTCATCACCCGAAGCGTCGAAGCGGGCCCTCTGGAGGGAGAGGCTCCCGCATTTCTCTTCGCGCTCGCGTCGGCTGGATTGAGCCTCGGTCATGTCGCCGTTTTCTTCGAGGAACGGAGCCTGGTTTCGGGAGCCGCGCTACGACGGATCCTCGCCGTCGCCCTCCCGGTGTTCGTTTTCTCAGTTGGAGCCGCGCTCATCGCGGCGCGAGAAGATTACGATCCACTTCCCGCCGCGGCGATTGTCGCCGGCATTCTTCTCGGCGGCACCCTCCTCGCCCGCCTCGTCGAGCGGCCGATTCACGTCCTCTTCGCTCCCAACCGCGGGCGGCTGCTCGACGCATTAAAAAAGGCCCTCGACTCTCTTCATGACGCGGCGACGCTCGACGATCTCGCCCAAGCGATTCTCACGCCGCTCCGCGATCATCATGAGTCGCCAAGCCCCGTCCTCGCCCTCCGCGCTCCCGGACGAATCTATCGCCTCGACGCCGCCGGACTTGTGCGGAGCGAAGATCGCGCGCTCTCCGAAGCACTTCGCACCTACCTCGACGACCCTGGCGCGGAGCCGCTCTTTCGCGATGAGCTCGAGGAGCGCGCTGTCCGCGATGTGGCGTCGCGACCGCTACTTGAGGCGATGCGCGGACACCGCGCCGAAGTGATCGTCCCCTGTCCGGCCGATGGAGAAAATCAGGGCGCTCTGCTTTTTGCAGACAGTGATCTGGGCCTCCCACATTCCATGGAAGAGCTCGGCACATTGCTCGAGCTCGGGGCGCGGATCGGCGCACGCCTCGTCGCCTTTCAAGAGGCCCGGAGAACGAACCAACATATCCATAGCGCGCTGATCGAACGCGAAGAGCTCGCCAGAGAGCTTGACGCACTCCACGCTCGCGTCCGCATCCTCGAGTCGACCGCCCATACGCCTCCGCCGCGCTCGGAAGCGCCTTTGGTCGCTTATAGTCCCGCCATGCGCGAGGTGCTTGAGAGGCTCGATGCGTTCACTCAGACCGAAGTCAATGAGACGCCAACGCCCCTCTTTTTCTTCACCCCTCCGGGCGGGCCTGAGGTCGCGCTCGCGTGGGAGGCGCATCGGCGGATGGAGGCGCATGGCGAACGCACCGGCCCCTTCATCGTCCATGATGCGCAAGACGCCGGGTCGGCCGAATCCGCGCCTCGGGGGAAACGCTCCAAAGACGAAGAGCTGATCACGCTCCTTGGTCGTGAGGACGGTCCCCTTGGACTTGTCGGACGCGCGGACGGCGGCACGCTCTTCATTCGCTCGATCGAAAAGCTTGGCCGGAAGGCGCAGCGCGTCCTCGCGGAGATCCTTCGCGATGGACGCTATCGCGCGGTCGATGGGGTTACGATTCGCCCTATACGTATCCGCCTCCTCGTGAGCAGTACGCGTCCCTTCGACGAGCTCAAAGCGCGCGCCTCGAAGCGGCAACTCAGGGTGGGCGTTCTCCATCCCGAGCTGAGCCGGATGATCGGCGGTCGCATCGTTCGCATCCCGCCCCTTTCGGAGCGCGCCGAAGACCTCGATTCTCTTATCCTGCTCGCCATCGATCATGCAGCGCGAGCGCTTGGGAAGGAGAGTCCTGGCATTTATGAAGAGGCGGCCGCTCGGCTTCGAAGCGGGCCCTTCCCCGGAGATGAGCTCGGTCTACGCTGGCGACTCTACGCCGCGGTCGCTTCGACCGATGGCGTCATGCTCGATCCCTCGGCGCTTGCCCTCTCGACGCGGCCCAATCGGGACGATCCTCGAAGATCACTAGCCGACGAGGTGCGCTCTCAAAGCGCGACGTCCCTGCATCCGGATGAGGAGGCGATAGAAGATGGAGGTGCCGCAAACAACGAAAATGGCGGCCGCAAAAAGAACGAGGAGAGTCCGCAGCTCGGGCTCTTCCAAGTGCTCGAGCGTGACGATGAATAGGCGGACCAGCCCCCGTTCTTAAAACGAAGTTTGAAGCTCTCGCTCTCCGTCGATCATTCGATTGGCGCTATTTTGAAGCGCTGATCGCCCCCTCCGCGCCGGAGGAGTCAGAGACAGCGTCGGTTGACGCCACTTCTGTCGAGCATAGAGATCGGCAGAGATGAGGGGGGAAGAAAGCCAAAGACCGAGAGCGTCAGAGATGTCGCCTCGGATGCGACATCATGGGGGACGTCGGCGCGGCTCCACCAAACATTGCCCGACGGAAGGTGCTGGAGACATGGGAGCGCGCCCAGGCATCGAAAGCGGCATCGTCGCGCGTCGCCTCTACGCACTCATTCGTGAGCATCGACACCTTCCGCTTCCAGGAAGCGGCGAAACCATCGAACGCTTTCGGGTTCTGGCGCAGGTCGCGCAAGAAGATCTCAGCCTCGCCAAACTCTTCGAGTCCCACGCCGACGCGCTCGCCATCTTGAGCGAGCTCGGCGAGGCCGAGCGCATCGCGGATGGATCACGATGGGCTGTATGGTGTGCCGAACTCCAGTCGCACCGGCTCGCTTTTCGGCCCGATGGAAGCGGCTTTGTCCGCATCGTGGGAAGCAAGGCCTTCGCATCGGGTTTCGTGCTCCTCACGCATGCGCTCGTAAGCGGCTTTGGGCCCGAGGGGGAGCGACTCCTTGCCGCGATCGACCTTCGTGATCCGAGCCTCACGCCCATTTCAGGGGGCTTCTATTCGGCCGGCATGTCGTCGACCGAGACGGTGGATCTTCATTTCGATGGCGTCCGTGGCACGCTCATCGGCGGAGATGCGGCGTATCTCAAACGCCCGGGTTTTACGCATGGTGCCGCGGGGGTCGCCGCCTGTTGGTACGGAGGTGCACGGGCGCTCATGCGTTTCGCTCATGAGATCGCCAACCGCCGCGGAGGGCCGCATCTCAACGCGCATCTTGCGGCGCTCGATCTTGCGCTTGAAGCGGCCGCAAATTCACTTCGCGCCGCTGCCGCCGCGATCGACGAGCACCCCGAGGACCCCTCCCAACTCGAGGTGATGCGCGCAAGGCTCATGACGGAAGCAGCCGCCGAGGCGATCCTCCAGCGTCTCCCACGCATGGCCGGCGCGGGGATGCTTTGTCGCGATCTCTCACTCGATCGGATCTTGAACGATCTACGGATCTACATCCGTCAGAGTCACGCCGAGCGCGATCTCGAAGCGCACGGCCTGACTCTCAGTCAGCTGGAGGAGGAAGCGCTGTGGTCTCTGTGATGAGGAAATTTAAACCCGAAGAAGGCACCGATGAAGAAGCGTGGGCGACGCGATTTAAGACGACGCCAATCGCGGCGCTCGATCTCGAGGTTTTCGTGAGACGGGGCCTCACCGTGCATGTGGTCGCTCCCCATCCCGACGATGAAATCCTTGGCGCGGGAGGCTTGCTTCAGCGCTTTTCGCGGCTCGGCGCGCGCGCCATCATCCACGCCCTCACCGATGGCGAAGCGAGCCATCCGAACTCGGCGATGTGGCCAAGACTCAAGCTGATACAGACCCGGCGTGAAGAGAGCCTCGAGGCGCTCCGGACCTTGAAGATCTCGTTCGAGAGGCGGCGCCTCCTTCTCCCCGACGGCGCGCTCCCCGAGCACGAATCCACGATCAGTTCGGCGCTCCGAGACGCAGTGAGCGAAAACGATGTCGTGATCGCGCCTTGGCGATTCGACGGCCACCCCGATCACGAAGCGGCGGGACGAGCGGCACGCGATGTCGCCGCGGAACGCCGCGCGCATCTTCTAGAGACTCCCATCTGGGGCTGGAACCGTAGCGCACCGAATCAAGGCGAGATGCCCCTCGACCGCGCGAGGCGACTCGATCTCGAGCCCGAAGAGCAGAGGCGCAAAGCCGAGGCCATCGCGCGCTTTCGATCTCAGACGGATTATGATCTCAGCACAGGCAGACCCCCCATCCTGAGCTCCAAAGTGCTCGCCCATTTCAGGCGTCCTTATGAGGTGGTCTTCCATGATCAACTTTGATCGAGCGTACGCACTTCACGAGAACCCATTCACACTTGAGAGCGAGCGCTATGAGAAGGAGAAATTTGCGCGGCTCCTCTCACTCATCCCGCAGGGGAGGATAGAGCGCGCGATCGATTTTGGGTGCGGACTTGGTGAGACAACCCTCGCCCTCAGCGAGATTGCGCTCGAAGTGATCGCCGTCGATTCCTCGGCCGAAGCGCTCCGGCGGCTCCTAGCGAAAATTCAGCATCGGCCCGCCCTACAGATTCGGCTTCGATACGCCCGATCGGATGCTCCCTGGCCGATCCGGCCAGACGAACGCGCATCCCTCATCGTCGCATCGGAAGTTCTCTATTATCTGCAACCGCGCGAGCTCGAAACGCTCCTTTCATGCTTCGAATCGAGCCTCGTCACAGACGGTCATTTCATCACCTGTCATTACCGTCCGAAATTCGACGATCGCATCCGTAGCAATCGAGAAATACACGACTCGATCGTACGCCGAGAGACGATGCAGCTCGTCTCATCCCACTGCTCGGATCGTTACGATCTTCTGCTCTGGAGACGATGCACTTCCAATTAAATTTAGCGGGAGGGGAGTCGTGATCGGCGTATGCATCCCAGCGCATAACGAAGAGACGCGGATCCGAAGGTGCCTGATGTCGATCTTGAAGGCAGCTCGCCATCCGGCACTCCTCGGCGAGGAGGTCGCGGTTGTTCTTGTGGTCGACGCCTCACGTGATCGAACGGCATCGATGGGGGCGCTCGAGGGTGTCTCGCAGATCAACGTATGCCATCGCAACGTCGGCCGTTCCCGCGGTGAAGGAGCCGCGTTGCTCATCGCGCGGGGCGCGCAATGGCTCGCGTTCACCGACGCAGACAGCGTCGTGCCGCACGACTGGCTCGTAAGGCAGCTGAGCTATCGCGCCGATGCCGTCTGCGGAACGGTGCGCGTCATCGAATGGGGGGCCTATGGGCCGCTCGCGGATTTCGTCCGACACTCCTTCCTCGCGCGTTATCGCGACGTCGATGGACACACGCACGTCCATGGAGCCAATCTTGGAGTTTGCGCGCGCCGCTACATGGAAGTCGGTGGTTTCGACGCGCTACCGACCGGTGAGGATCACGCCCTCATTCACAAACTCAAGGCGGCCGAGGCGAATATTGTCTTCGCTTCAAAGCCACACGTGTGGACGAGCGCGCGAAAGCGAGCCAGGGCGCCAGACGGTTTCTCATTCGCTCTCGCACAACTTGAGCGAGCAGCCGGAGAAGAGGCCGAATAGAAGATCGCGCCCTCGAGGCTCGGGGGAGGCTCGGAGGCGCTCGATGAATGAATCGGCCAAATAAAAAGGGGGAGAGATGGCGAGCAAGAAGAAGAAGACGACGAACGGTAAGCGTGGAAAAGCCGTCGATACAGCCTACGCACACACCGATAGCGGGCCGAGCCTTCCGCCGGCAGAGACGAACCCGCTCCCGCCGGCGCAAAAAGCAAAGAAGGTTGGTGAGCTTTCGGCGGCGATGCCACACAACGAAAACGTGCCGAAATTCTACGGGAAGGATTCTCCGAAGCCGCCCGAAGGTTCGCATCACGCTCCACCCGATCCGAGCACGCTCTCGAGCACACTCTCCGAGACAGAGCGCAACGCAAAGACGGGAGAGCCCGCGAAGCCGGGAAGAAATGCCAATACGGGCGAGCTCGAGACAAAGCGCGCCGATCCCGAAGGGCAATCTCTCACGACGAATCAGGGCGTGCGCATTGCCGACAATCAGAGCTCGCTCAAAGCAGGCTTACGCGGGCCCGCGCTCCTCAAGGACTTCATCTTGAGGGAGAAAATCACGCATTTCGACCACGAGAGGATTCCCGAGCGCGTGGTCCACGCGCGCGGTTCGGGCGCTCACGGCTATTTCGAAGCATACGACGACCTGAGCGAGATCACTTGTGCCGCGCCCTTCAAAGAGGTAGGGAAGCGGACGCCGGTTTTCGTGCGCTTTTCGACGGTCGCAGGCGAGCGGGGCTCCAAGGACACCGCACGCGACGTCCGCGGCTTTGCTGTCAAATTCTACACCGACGAGGGGATCTGGGATTTGGTCGGAAACAACATCCCGGTCTTCTTTATCCAAGACGCGATCAAATTCCCGGACATCGTCCACGCCGTAAAGCCCGAGCCCCATCATGCGATGCCTCAGGCCGCATCGGCGCACGATACGTTCTGGGATTTCATCTCGCTCATGCCCGAGACACTCCACACGGTGATTTGGGCGATGTCGGGTCGAGGCATACCGCGGAGTTACCGCATGATGCAGGGCTTTGGTGTCCACACCTTTCGCTTCGTGACGCGCGAGGGGAAGTCGACCTTCGTGAAATTCCATTGGGTACCGAAGCTCGGCACCCATTCACACGTTTGGGATGAAGCGGTGAAGATCTCGGGAGCCGATCCCGACTATCACCGGCGAGATCTCTGGGAGGCGATCGAGGCGGGCGCCTATCCCGAGTGGGAGCTCGGGGTCCAGCTCTTCGACGAGGAGCAGGCCGAGAAGTTCAGCTTCGATGTTCTCGATTCGACGAAGATCATTCCCGAAGAGCTCGTTCCGCTCCGCATGATTGGTAAGCTCGTGCTGAACCGGAACCCGGATAATTTCTTCGCCGAAACGGAGCAGGTCGCCTTCTGTACGGCCCATATCATCCCGGGCATCGACTTTACGAACGATCCGCTCCTCGCCGGGCGAATCCACTCCTATGTCGATACGCAGCTCATCCGACTGGGCGGCCCGAACTTTCACGAGATCCCCATCAACGCGCCGCTCGTCGAGGTCCAGAACAATCAGCGGGATGGATACCATCGACAGACCATCCACCGCGGGCGCGTTTCGTATGAACCCAATTCACTGGGCGGCGGATGTCCCTTTCAGGCCGGCGAGGGAGGGTTCATGTCCTTTCCCGAGCCAGTCGAGGGCTCCGAGGTCCGCGGAAAGCCCGAAAAGTTCGCCGAGCATTACAACCAAGTCACGCTCTTCTATCGCAGCCAAGCGCCCGATGAACAGCGACACATCATGGAGGCATTCGCCTTCGAACTGAGTAAGGTGACGGTGCCCGCAATCCGAGAGCGCATGATCTCGCACCTCCTCAACGTCGATGCGGGGCTCGCCGAGGGCGTCGCGAAACGACTCGGGATGGGCAAGCTCCCACCGCCAGCGCCGCGATTCGGAACGGAGTTCAAGCCAGAGATCGAACGTTCGGACTACCTCTCTCTCAAGGCTCGTCCGGGAGATGGCTCGCTCGTATCGCTGAAGATCGCCGTGATGGCGGATCAGGGCGCCGATCAGGATGCGATCGATGCCGTGGCCGGCCCCCTCATTCAAGCCGGTGCGATGCTTCGCCTTGTGGGACCGCACGTAGGGCTT
>JAAZAH010000159.1 GCA_012514415.1 Sandaracinaceae bacterium | reverse complement strand
AGAGGATGCGCTCGCCGCTCAGGACTTGCCGCGGCTCGTCCTCTGCGCCTTCGGTTGTGCGATCGACAATGGCTTTCAGATCTTCGCTCGATGGGAAGGGAACGTCGAGTTTGAAAAGAAAACGGTCGAGCTGCGCCTCGGGCAGAGGATAGGTCCCCTCCATTTCGAGAGGGTTTTGCGTGGCGAGCACGAAATGAGGTTCATGGAGGCGGTGTGTTGTGCGACCGATCGTGACGGAGCGTTCCTGCATCACCTCGAGAAGAGCGCTCTGTGTCTTGGGCGTTGCGCGGTTGATCTCATCGGCGAGGATAAGTGAAGCGAAGACGGGGCCTTGGCGGAATTCAATGGCGCCTCCCTCAGTGAGCACCGATGTCCCTAAGATGTCGGCGGGCATTAGATCTGGCGTGAACTGGATGCGCGCGAAGGGCAGGTCGAGCACGCTCGCAAGAGTGCGGACAAGCTTCGTCTTGCCGAGTCCGGGCACGCCTTCAAGCAGGGCGTTGCCCCCAGCGATGAGGCAGACCAAGACGCCATCGATCACCTCATCTTGTCCGGCGATCACTTTGGCGATCTCGGTCCGCGCTTCACTGAGCTCACGCTCGATCGCACAAAGCTCCTTTTCTAAGATTTCTGTTTCTCTCATGGAGTGCTCCTCTCGCGGACCTCACTCGCCTCGCGGGCGGATCAGTTGAAAATAGCGACGGATCGAGTGCCGATAGCCTGGCGGGATCTCCTCGGACTCAATCACGGTCTCGGCATGCTGCGAATAATCGGCGTGGACGCGTTGATAGGCTTCGCCGACGAACCCGGCGGCACGCGCGGTGAGGATCGTCTCGCTTCGGCTCGGAGGCTTCGTGAGAATCCCGTCGACGCGGCGATCCTCGTAGCGGGAATCGAGCGGCTCATTTGAAGCGATTGAGCCCGCGCTGACGGAATCTCCTGCGCCCGAGCCCGCCATCGGGGCGTGACCTTGACCGGGCGCATCGCCTTGTCGTGCGGCGATGGCGCGCGCGGCTTGGGTTGCGCCGCTCGGCCTTGCCGTCTCTTCATCTCTTTCGGTCGGTGTCGCCGCTCCATCCGTCGGGGCTCCCCGCTCATCCGGCGCGTCCGAGCCTCCTTGGGCCATAAACGAAGCGGCCTCGTTTGAGCTTGTGCGTTCCGTGCTCGACCCGCCGCGCCTGCTTTCGCGCTCGGGATCGGCTGTGCCCTCTGCGCCGTCTTGGCGCATATGCGCCGCGCTCTGAGCGTCAGGATTGCCCGTTTCACCTTGAGATGCGGCGTCTCGCTCCGCATCCTGCGCATTCTTCGATGCGTCTCCGTGCTCGATGCCGCCGAGCTGGGCGCCAAAGGACTCCGTTCCTTTTCGCGCACGCTCGGCAAACTCTTCCAGAAGCGAGCGCCGAAGGGCATCGCTTTCATCGCCTCGTAGTTGGGCTCGGAGCTGCTCCATCATGCGTCTTGCGAGCTCGGTATCTCGGAAGCGTTCGAGGTCGACCCCGAGGCGGTCGAGGAGCTTCGCCATTTTCAGAAGCCTTTTCACCGGGAGGTTGCCCCGAGAGACTTCTTCAGTGAGCTCTTCCATTTCGCGTGTGATCTCCTCGAAGAACTCTTTCTCACTCTGAAGGCGCTCTTGCTCACGGCGGAGCGTTTCAAGTCTCCGTCTCTCCTCCTCGGCCTGACGCATTCGCGCTTTGGCTTCATCACCGTCTAAAAGGCGGGATCTCCTCCGTTGCTCTGCATTGCGAATGCGCTCGAGCTCGCGTTCAAGTCCAGCTTCGATCGATCTTCCGGATCTCGCAGCCGCTTCGAATGCGCGGCCGAGCGCACGTTGATCCATCGGGCTGAGCCTCTCCGCTTCGAGCGCTTCGGCGAGGGCCCGAGCTTCCTCGGCGGCACTTCCAAGGGCGCCAACTTGAAGCGCCTTGATGAACTCTTCGCCGGCCCTTGTCGCGCGCGCGTTGGTACGCTGATTGAGGGCGCTTTCCATCGCGCTGCCAAGGGTTCGAAGCCCCTCTTCGATGGGCGCCGCGCTGGGCAAAACGTCGGGCGCGAGCGAAGTGTCCATCGCGGCGATTCTTTCAATCGCCTCTCCCCGCGTGATCCCTCCTTCTTCGAGCATCGTCACAAGCTCGGAGAGTTCATCCACGATAGGATGCGCGTCATTT
>JAAZAH010000158.1 GCA_012514415.1 Sandaracinaceae bacterium | reverse complement strand
CGCGCCGCGGAACGAGCGGCGCGTCGCAGCCGCAGTCGGCGTTCATCCGCTGAGGATCGTCCGCGGAGGGATAGCCGTCGCCATCCTCATCGAGGTAGCACGCTGAGGCGCCAGGGTAGAGGAAGGGGCTTGTATCGTCGCAATCCCATCGCCCATCGGTTCGCGGGTGGATATAGCGGATCTCGCCGATCTCGGGGCAGGAGCAGCTCGCCCCCTCAGGATCGACCCGGCGGGACTCATCGAGGAGGGGAAAACCGTCGCGATCCTCATCGGGATAGCAGCCCGTGAGCGCCGAGCTCCGGCAATAACCGAGCTCCGCCGCGTCCGGATCGCAGGTATACATCAGGCAAGGGTTGGCGTCTTCGGGAGGGCATTGGACTCTCGCGCCGGCTTGGCAGCGCTTCCCGCCGCTCACCTCGACGCAGCGCTCGCCGACGGTGCAGCGATCGTCGTCAAGGCAATCGGCGTCTTCTGAGCAGCTGAACGTGCAATCGTTTTCGCATCCATCGCCAACGATGAGGTTCCCATCATCGCACTCCTCACCCTCTTCAACGATGCCGTTTCCGCAGGTGCTGGCGAGGCATTGACCTTCCCGACAGCGCTTGCCATCGCCGCAGTCCGCTCCGTCGGTAAGCGCATCGCAGTCTCCCGGAGGGTGATTCGGCGTGGCGTCCAAGCCGTCGTTGTCAACAGGGGGGGGCGAGCACGCAACGAGGAAGACAAGTCCGAACAACGAAAGGCATCGAAAGAAAGCGCTGATGGGATACATCCTCGAGCGAAATTATCACTTCGCCGAATGAAAATGAAGGAAACGCTCCGAGGGGACCGTCCGAAGCCCTCCCTTCTGCGCTGGACGCAGCGTCTGCACGATCGAGGACACGCGACCAAGCTGAGTTGGTCGTCCTCGAAATCGTGCTCGATCGCTTGCGCCACGCTTGACGTTCGCGCTGGGCAGGGTTAAATATCTCGACTCAGACGCGGGCATAGCTCAGTTGGTAGAGCGTCAGCTTCCCAAGCTGAAAGTCGCCGGTTCGAGCCCGGTTGCCCGCTCCAAAACGCGTTTGAAATCGGGCCCATAGCGGGCCCTTTTTCGTTGATGCTTCATGACGAGTTTGAAGCCTCTCTGAGGCGTGAGCTCGCCCCTGCACAGCTCGTCGTTTCGCGCTTCTCGAGTGCGAACAGAGTGCACCGACGCGCTCGCCGGATCGCAGGCATCGGGCGACCGGCCTAAGAAAGCCCGAGTCGGCGCAGCGTCCGCGTGCGCCCAAGCGCGATCCAGCCAAGCGCAAGCATCCCACCGGCCAAGATCGGCCGGAGCCAATCGCCGAGAAGCAAAAAGAGCGTGGTCTGTTGCGATGGCGCGGCGGAGGCGAGGACGATCGCTTCCGTAAAGGTCTCGGTGCGAAGGAGATCGCGACCGGTCTTCGATACATGCGCGCTCACTCCGGTATTGACGGCGCGAATCAGCTCCCTCCGCGTTTCGATCGTCCGGAGGCGCGAGACCATATGGTGAAGATGCGGCTCGGCCGTGTCGCCAAACCATGCATCGTTCGTGAAGTTGAGAAGGATCTCGGCGCCGGCGTTCGACACCGCGCGTGCGCGGTAGGCGAGCAGATCTTCGTAGCAGTTGAGCACGCCGTAGCGGACACCTTCGACATCGAGGGTTGGCTCTCGCTCACCGCGAAGAAAGCCGGGACAGGGAACTTTTTCTTTGAGCCACGCGGGATAGAGTGAATGAAAAGGGGCGAATTCGCCGAATGCGAGGAGGACGATTTTATCGGTGACGCCAAGGATTCGGCCATCCGGACCGACCGCGAGGACCGAGTTCCAGCGCTCGCATCCGCCGCGCTGAGTGAGCGCGCCAGCGATGATCGGCGCGCGAAGGCCCCGAGGGCGGAGCGCATAATCTCCAGGGTGATCGCGTTTTCGTTCGCGGTGAATGGGGAAGGGGTAGGCCGATTCGGGCCAGAGGATGAGCTCTGCGCCCCGCTCCTCGGCGGAAAGACTCATGCCGTGGAGTCGCTCCAGGTTCCGAAAGGCGAGTTCAGGGTTGTGTTTATCCTCGATCGAGATGTTGGGCTGAAGAACGGCGATCGGAACGCGCCTCGTCTCATCTGTAGATGCTTCGCTAGGAAGCGGTGCAACGTCCGATTCGAGTGATGAGATGCGCGCGAGCCCGAACGCGGTGGGGAGCGCCACCGCCGCGAAGAAAAGGGCAGGAGCGAGACGCGAGCGAGGGATCTCGAGAAAATTAAGACCGACGAGCGTGAACGCGGCGTCGACGAGCGGTGCGCCGCCAAGCTCGGCGAGCTGCGCAAAGGGAAGCGCCGAGCTTGTCAGGACATCGGCCGGTCTCCAGGGAAAGAGGGTCGGTAGCGAGTACGCGAAGATCAGAAGCGAAAGCCCGTGGGCGAAAAGACGGCGTACTCCTGCGCGTTCGAAGGACACAGCGAACATGGCAGCGAGCGCCCAAGGGAGGGATTGGGCGAGGTAGAGCAGCGAGGCGACGAGCCATGCGAGCGGTGTGGGGAAGCCCCCGAAACGAACGAGCAGCTCGGGGATCCACGCAAACGCTCCAAGCTGAATCGTCAGTCCGGTGCAAAGGCCGATTGCGAAACCCCGATGAGGTGATGGAAGCTTCGCGAAGGCTCTAGGCCGAGAGCGTTGGCGATGCGGGTTGCGGACTCTCTCCTCGTCCGCGCCTTCGCCTCCGCTCAGGGAGAGCGAAAAAAGCACGGGAAAAGCAAAGGCGAGTCCCGGGATCGAAAACGGCTCTGCAGCGAAGACGAGCGAGAGCCCTGCCGCGATTGCGAAAAGAGTTTCCTTGGAAAATTGCGCAAAATCTCGAATCATTAAAGAATCGGGTCCGCGCTCGACGCGCTCTGAACGACTATGACGGCATCCTTCCACGCGCTGCGTGCGATCGTCCTTTGGGTCATCGCGCTCGCGATCATAAGTCAGCTCGCGCTATTCGGCGAAATGATTCTCGATAAGGAGCGTTTTGCGCGGGCGCTGAACGGGAAGCTCAGTTTGAGCTTCGGCGTGACCGCGATCGCGCTCTTTGTCGTGCAGGCGGTGGAGCTCTGGCTCACCCTTAGGCGCCGCGTGGGATTCACCACAGAGGGTGTCCGTCATCTCCAGATCGCCATGATCGTCATCACCACCCTCCTTCTCCTCGGCTCGTTCCTTGTGCTCCCCTATTTCGAGGCCGATCCGCGGGTGGCCCATGAGCGGCTTCGACTCGAGTGTGCCACGCTGGCCCAATCCGCGCTGGGGCTGTTATTCTTCAGCGCGCTCTCGCTCTCGATTTTCCAATCCCTCGAGGCGAGTCCGCATCCCGGTGCGGCAAGACTTCGACAAACGCTCGCGCTCATCGCGTCCGCAATGATCTTTATCCTCTCCGCTAAGGCCCTCATCACGCTCGTAAGCGGCGGCCCCCTCTTTCAGAGTTGAGATGAAAAACATCATCGCCATCGCGCTCAATACGTACCGTGAGACGATCCGCGACCGCATTCTTTATGCGGCCATCGTTCTCGGCCTTGGGCTCGTTCTTTTCTCGCTCATCCTCGCCGAGCTCGCGCAAGAAGAGCGGGCGCGGATCGTCTTTGACGTAGGCCTCGCAGCCGTCTCCCTTCTCTCGATCTTCATGTGCGTCTTTCTGACCTCCTCGACCTTTCATCAGGAGGTCGAGAGAAAGACGCTGTACGGCATCCTCTCCCGCGATGTGCATCGCTATGAGTTCATCGTCGGGAAATGGCTCGGGATCGGGACTTCGGGAGTGAATATCGTCGCGCTCCTCGGCGCCCTCCATTTCGCCATCGTCGCGCACGCCGCAGGAGCGTCGCTCGGCCTGATCTTCTTCGTTTTCCTCGTTTTTATTCTCTTTACCGTTGGGCTCTTTGTCTTCGCGCGGATCGGAGCCGTCCTCGCCCTTCCTCTGTCGATTGCGGCCTATCTCGCCTCGGCGAGCGTGGCGGGAGGGGCCGGTGCGGATGCCCCGCTTCTTCTAACGCTTCACGTGCTGGTTGCGGGCGAGATCATGTTGCTCATCGCGCTCGTCCTCTTCTTTTCTTCGTTTTCGATGCCGCTCACGAGCGCGATCCTGAGCGTGGGCGTCTTTCTGATCGGTCGCTCGGCCGATGCCATGGCGAGCATGAAATCGAAGGCGATCCCCGAGGTCGTCCAGGAGCTGCTGCGTGCGCTTGCTTGGGTTGCTCCCAACCTGAACCTCTTTAATCCGGGGCGTACGATCTTGAGCGCTGAGCGGACTTCGGGTGGAGTGCTGACCTACCTCGGCACCACGCTCGCCTATGGGCTGGTCTACTCGGTGATCTTATTGATCTTTGCCTCACTCTTCTTCAATAGGCGCGATCTCCCATGAGCTCGCGCGGGGGCCGCATCCTCTTTTTGCTCCTTCTTGGAGGAGCCGCGATTGGGCTCTTCGTTCAGCGACTCGGAGGCGCGCAAGAAGAGGCGATGCGCGAAGCTGAATCCGCCGAAAAAGCCGGGAAGATGAAGGAAGCCGTCGCCGCGTATCGGCGCGTTCTGCGGTCGGATTTCCCCTTCTCGTCGAGGTCAGGCGATGCGATTGAGGCGCTCATACGGATCGGCGATCGCGCGCGGGAAGAGGGCAACGAAGAGCTCTCGAAGCTCGCGGATCGCAGCCTCGTGGGCGGGCGCAACGCGAGCAGCCTCCGGCGACCCGCGGATGATGAGCGTTATGAGGACGCCTCGAAGCGTCTCGGGCTCACGCATGGGAGCAAGCTTGACCGCAGCCTTGGAGTCAGCCCCACCGCTGTGCTCCTCGCAAGTTTCGGGCTCGCCCTTTCTCTTTTCTTCGGCTTTCGTCTTTTGCTCCCCGCAGCAGGGCATGACCTGCCGGTGCGGCGCATGCTGCTCGACGCAGGACTCTTCGCATCCGGCCTTGCGCTCTTCGTGGCCGCGCTCCTTGCGGCATGAGAACTCGGAGTGGTTTTCGCTGGCTTGGCGCGATTCCTCAATCATATCCGGCTTGCCGAGCGATCGAGCTTAGACTAACAGGGAGTCGTGGATAGCATCCGGATCATCGGCGGAAGTCGCCTCGAAGGCCGCGTCCCCATCAGCGGCGCGAAGAACGCCGCGCTGCCTATCCTCTGCGCTGCGCTCCTCTCAGACGGCGATCATGTCTTTCGGAACGTTCCCGAGCTCGAGGATATCCGAACGCTCGCCGAGCTCCTTCGTCAACTGAACCAAGAGGTCGAGTTTGGGGGAGGCGTCTTTCGTGTCAAAGGTCGGGCCGTTGAAGCGCCGGTCGCTCCCTACGAACTCGTCAAGAAGATGCGCGCCTCGGTGCTCGTACTCGGTCCGCTCGTCGCTCGCTATGGCGAAGCGATCGTCTCCCTACCGGGCGGATGCGCGATCGGGGCGCGGCCGATCGATCAGCACCTCAAAGGCCTCGAGCTGATGGGCGCAAAGATCGATCTCACGCACGGGAATGTCCACGTCAAGGTGCCGCGCGGTCGCCTCACGGCCGCGGAGATCGTTTTCGATATTCCGACCGTCACGGGGACCGAGAACCTGATGTGCGCAGCGGCTCTCGCCGAAGGACGTACGACTCTCGTCAACGCGGCGCGTGAACCCGAGGTGGAGGAGCTCGCCCGCGTACTCAATAAGATGGGCGCGAATGTCGTCGGAGCGGGCACCGACATGATCGTCATCGACGGCGTGGAAGAGCTCGATCCGGTCGACCACGCGATCATGCCCGATCGCATCGAGGCGGGTACGTACATGGTGGCGGCTGCGATGACGCACGGAGATGTCCTCGTCGATGGCGTCACCTTCGAGCATCTCGAGGCCGTCGCCGCGAAGCTGCGGGCGGCCGGCGTTGAGGTTGAGCGCGAGGACTCCGGAGTGCGCGTCGCGCGTCGCGGACCGCTCCGTGCGGTGGATGTGACGACGGCGCCGCATCCCGGCTTTCCGACCGATATGCAGGCGCAGTTCATGGTGTTGATGTGCGCGGCCGAGGGACAGAGTCGCATCACCGAGACGATCTTCGAGAATCGCTTCATGCATGTCCCCGAGCTGAATCGGATGGGGGCCGATATCGATATCCACGGGCGTACGGCGACGATCACCGGCGTGCCCAAGCTTCAGGGCGCCAACGTGATGGCGACGGATCTTAGGGCGAGCGCCTCCCTTATCATCGCCGGACTCGTTGCGGAGGGCGAGACCGAGGTGCGCCGGGTCTACCATCTCGATCGAGGCTACGAACACATCGAGAGAAAACTCGCAGGTCTCGGTGCCAATATCCGGCGCGTGAAGGGGAGCCTCTGACGATGAGCCGGGCGCATCGCTTGAGTGGCTCGCGTGTAAGAAGACCAAGCGAGAAGATCGTACGATTCTATCATGATTGAGAAAACATCAGCGTCCGATGAGCTCGTGATCGCGATTCCGAAGGGCCGGGTGCTCAAGCAGCTTGGTCCCCGGCTCGAGGCGGCAGGGCTCGATCCGAGCCCGCTTTTTGCCGAGGGCCGAGAGCTCATCCGGGTCGATCCGGAGCGCCGCCTTCGCTATCTCCTCCTGAAGCCCGACGATGTGCCGACTTGGGTCGAGTATGGCGCCGCCGATCTCGGCATCTTGGGCCGCGACGTGCTCCTTGAGCGAGATTACGATCTCTACGCGCCGCTCGATCTGGGAATCGGGCATTGCCGCATGATGGTTTGCGGTCATCCGGGGGCGGATCTCCGACCGAGAGGTGGGAGGGCGCTCCGCGTTGCGACGAAATTTCCTGGCATCGCTGCGCGCTATTTCAAAGAGCGCGGGATCGCGACCGAACTCATCTATGTGGGTGGCTCGGTCGAGCTTGCTCCGCTCACGGGACTTGCGGATGTGATCGTCGATATCGTTGAGACCGGAGCGACGTTGAAAGCCAACGGCCTCGTCCCGCTTGAGAACATCACCGAGATCTCTTCGCTCGTCGTCGCGAATCGCGCCTCCTTTGCGCTCAAGCGAAACCTGATCGCCCCACTGCTCGAGCGGCTCGCCGCTGGGGGTGAATGAGCGCGCTCAGTCTCCTTCGAGGCGCTTTCGGTATTGGATCTGAACCTCGGAGAAGCCGAGGGATTCATGGGCTCTTCGCGCACCGACGTTAAAGGACCACGTCGCCGACTCGAGGACTTCGCAGCCGGCCTCTCGAAGTGAGTCTTCGATCGCTTTCAGGAGCTGGCTTCCGTAGCCTTTGCCGCGGTGCGCCTCCTCGACATACCAATCCTCGATGACGGCGCGTCTCCGAAGGAGCCGCCTCGGCTCTTGCTGGATGCGCGCGCTGATGTATCCGACCGTTTCTCCCTCGAGATGCCCGATGAGCACGATGGTCTGCTCACTCTTGAGGAGCGCTTCGACGTCTTCGCGAAGCACGGTGTCGAAATCGCGATAGGCGACGAGCTCGATGATCTCGGGTGGGAGAATCTTATCGCGGTGGTCGATGTAGAGCGCGCGATGAAGTGTGAAGAGGAGCCCGCGGTCAGCGAGCGTGGCACGGCGGAATTGGAGTTCGTTCGGCACGCGATGAGGATATCAGGAAGTGCGCCAAGATGGGCGAGGAGAATCCTCGTCTCTTCCCCTTGCCGCGGCGTGACCCCGAGCCCCGAGGCCCGCTGCCGGATCAAAGGGTCGCGCTCGACGCTCGACGCTCAACGCTTTTTCGGAGCCGTGACCGTGATGAGCGGGCGGAGCCGGGCATAGGTCGACCGCCCAATCCCCTTGATGCGCGTGATCGCATAAGGATGGTGAAAGCGGCGGCGCTCACGATAGGCGAGGATCGCTCTCGCTTTCGACGGTCCGATTCCTGGAAGCGTGAGCAGCTCCTCATAGGTGGCTTCATTCAGATCGATCCGCGCTCGCTCCTCTTGGGCGGCAGGCGGATCGTCGTCTTTGGCCGAGCTTCCTTCCTGCGCGTTTGCGAGAGACGGCGTCACCAGGACGATGAAGAGAACGACGAGAACGGCTCGAAGCTTGTACATGGTTCACCTCCGCGGCTCAAAAGGCGCAAAGAACGGTCCAGGTTTTCACTGCCGAGAGCTTCGAGATTTCGCTCTCGAGGTGGCGGAAAAGCGGCGAGCGGCGACGGAACGCCATCGAGGGTGTCGAGGATGGCGATGGCGGACCGAGGATGGCGGAGCGAGGTTGCTGCCTGCGGCGCGGGCCGGTTGCTGCCTGCGGCGCGGACCAGGGTTGGCACAATCCGCGAGGCTCCCACTCATCTCGCACTCATGCGGCCCAACCGAGTCGCGTGAACAAGACTCAATCTAGGTCCGACCGCGCGCATTTTTCACCCTTGGGTGCGGCATTCTTTTCGCTGACCATTGAGCTTTGGGATCCCGCGTGGCAGCCTGAACGATAGCTATGAAGATCTCATTATCGACTCGAAATCATCGGACCCTTGCGGCCGATCTCCTCGTTCTCCCTCATGACGGCGGGGATCTCGCCGAGGGCTCACCGCTCGCCGAGCTCGCTGCCTCGCTTCCAAGCGGCGAGCTCACTCGGCTCCTCGCGGATGAGGGTTTCAAGGGCAAGCGCGATCAGGTCGTCAAGCTCCGCGCACCCGAAGGCTGGAGCGCACGCACCATCGTCATCGCCGGCACCAAGGGCGAAGGCGATGAGGGTGATCTCGGTTTCCACCTCGCCGCCGCCGCGCTGAAGAGCGCGAAAGAGCAGCGCAATATCGGCCTCGTTCTCGGCGATGCGTCGACGGATGCCATTCGCGGTGCGGCGCGGGGGGCGCTCGGCACGGCCTATCGCTATACGGCACATAAGACCGAAGACGATGAGAAGAGGCCCATCACGCTTACCCTCCTCGTCGCCTCGACCGGCGCCGCTCAAAAGCGTGCCCTTAACGAAGGAGTTATCGTTGCCGAGTCGATCAACTTTGCGCGCGACCTCGTGAACGCGCCTCCGAACGAGCTCACGCCGATCCGTCTCGCCGAGCACGCAAAGGACGTCGCCAAGGAGCGCGGAGTGAGCCTCCGCGTCTTCGATAAGAAGCAGCTCGAGCGTCTCAAAATGGATCTCTTTCTCGCCGTCAATAAGGCGAGCGCGATCGAGCCGCGGATGGTCCACCTAGCGTACAAACCGGGCAAAAAGGCGCGAGCCCGAATCGCCTTCGTCGGCAAAGGGCTCACCTTCGACTCAGGCGGACTCTGCTTGAAGCCGGCCGACGCCATGATCGATATGAAATGCGATATGGCCGGTGCCGCTGCGACGCTCGCGATCGTTCAAGCCGCCGCGAGGCTCGCGCTTCCGATCGAGGTCCATGGGGTTATCGGCGCGACCGAGAATATGATCGGTCCGAACGCCTACCGTCCCGGCGATATCTACCGCTCCTATCTTGGGAAGACGGTCGAAATCATCAACACCGATGCCGAGGGGCGCCTCGTCCTCGCGGACGTGCTCGCGTGGACGAATGAGAACGTCAAACCCGATCTCATCGTCGACCATGCGACGCTTACGGGAGCCTGCATGATCGCCCTCGGAAACTACCGGGCCGGTCTCTTTGCGAACTCGGACGTGATTGCGGAGCGTTATCTTGGTGCACAAGACGGCGAGCCATTTTGGCGGCTTCCGCTCGATGACGCGCTTCGCCCCCAGCTCAAGAGCGAGGTTGCGGACATCAAACATACCGGGACGCGCTATGGCGGCACGATCACTGCCGCTCTCTTTCTCCGTGAGTTCATCGGCGAAACGCCCTGGCTTCATCTCGACATCGCCGGTCCGGCCTTCCTCTCCTCGCCCCACGGTCGGCATCCGCGAGGCGGCACGGGCTTTGGCGTCGCAACGGCGATCCGATATCTCACCGAACTCGGCGAAGATAAGGATGGCGGCCTAAGCGCGCTCCTTGAAGAGAGCGCGAGAGCTCAAGAGCGCGCAAAGGAAAAAGCGAAGACGGGCCGCCGCTCGGCGAAAAAGAGCGCGCCGCGAAAAGCGCCCGCGAAAAAGGCCGCGGCCCGAAGAGCGCCTGCGAAAAAAGCTGCCGCGAAAAAGGCTGCGACCGAGTCAAGCACGACGCCGAGCTGAGTCCATCGAATCCGTCGCGACGGAGCGTTGATCGAGGGCGTCGAGCGGGAGCTGAATGAGAGCCCGCCGGCGCCAGCGACACGGGCTCCGCGGCGTGCGAGCAGAACGCGTGCACCCACCCTGGGAGCGAGCGCGCCGCGCAAAGCCGCATTCAACGGTAAAGAAGGCAGACGCCGAAAGAAAACGCCCGAGGAGCTAGCGAGGTGCCAGCCACTCGGGCGTTCTTATTTGCGCGTTCGGCGCTTAGCGCATCACTGGACGCGGAAGGGATAGGTGACGTTGAAGGTCGACTGCTTGAAGGGCGGAACCTTGGCGTTCTTCGCCGCACGCTCGACGCAGCGTCCGATCGTATCGTCAACCCCGCTCACGCTCACGCTTGTCACGGCGCCTGTGGAGCCGCGGAAAGTGACCGTGGCGCGTGCCGTGCCCGCCGTGCCATTTCCACAAGCGCGAGCCTGCGGAGCGACGGCCCCGAGGGCGCTCGAGACCGCGGTGCGCGAGGGCGTATCGGGGAGGTTCGATGCGGCGGCCGAGCTGCCGCTGCTCGTCATCGAAGAGCTCGAACCCGACACGGCCTTATCGAGGAGTGAGCTGATATCGCTGCTCCCAGACTTCGAGGAGGTCATCGAGGAGCTCGAGCTCATCGTGGAGGTCGAGCTCGTGGTCATCGAGGAGCTCGAGCTCGTCGAGGGCCGGCTCGCCGTCATCGTCGAGGTCGACTTCGTCGAGGAGCTCATCGCGCTGCTCGAGGTGCTCGCCGTCTTCGTCGAAGCGGACTCGGCCGGAGTCTCATCCTTCGCTTCGGGAGCGGCCGCGCCATCGTCTTCCTTCTTCCCATCCTCGGCAGCGGCGACCGCGGTGTCTTCACCGCCGGGCGCTGCGCCGACGGGGGCACTCTCACTCGGCTGCGCCGTTCCGGTCGGAGCGACGACGATGGGCGTCTGGGGCGCCGGATCCCGAAGAAGCACAACGACGAGCGCCGCGCCGAGACCGAGGATCGCGAGCGCTGCGAGCACCATCGGCATCTTGGACGTAGCGGGCGGCGGGGGCGCAGCGGCGGCTGCTGCCGGTGCGGCTTCTTCGGCGGCCGGCGCGACGCCTCCGAGCGCTCGCGTGCCACCGAGAAGTGTGCTTCCGAGCGGGGCGGCCCCAAGTCCCGAGACACCCGTCCCGACGGAGAGAAGATCATCGACCGCGCTCTCCGTGCTCGCCTTGGGCGTCGAGCTCGTCGCAGCCGCCGCGGCGGCAAGATTTCGGATGTCGATCAGACCCGAGGCGTCACCAGCCGCAGCTCCCGCCGGCTGAGATGCCGCGGGTTGAGAAGCCGAGCCGAAGCCGCCCGAAGTCGACGAGCTACTCGAGCTCGCGCCGAGCCCTTGGAGGTTCGAGAGCGAAAAGAGGACGGAGTTCTCATTGCGTGCACCCGTCATCGCGGTTGGCGCGCTCTGCTGCTGCGCGGTCGAGGATGCCGAAGTGACCACATCGCTCGAGCTCGCGAACGGATCGGCGGTGGACTCGCTCCCAAAGAGATCGTCCTTCTCGCCCTCGGAGCTCGCCTCCGCGGCGCTTTCCACCGGAGCGCTTGCTGCCGCTGCGAAGGGATCTTCGGCCGCCTCCTCGGCGCTCCCGCCGTCATCGCTCTCGATGGCCGCCTCTTCCTCTGCGCTCGCATCCGGCGCGCTCGCATCGCTCACTTGGCTTGCAAGCTCGGGGACATCGCGGAGCGGAAGCCAACCTTCGAAGCCTTCTTTCCACACATAGGCGTCTTGGTCGATCTTGCCGGTATTCAGGAGACCCGTGATCTGGATCGGCGCGAACGGTCCCTGCTGCTGACCGTCGACGACGACGTGCCATACGGCGCCGTCGCCGAAATCAAACACGCGCGTCGCCTCATCGTCGTCGCCATCCATCTGATCGCCCCGAACGACGATCGTATCGGAGCATTTCTTACATCGGATCTTGAATACTTTGCCAATGACCTTCTCATCGGCGATCGAGTATTTGGCTCCGCAACTTTCACAGACGATTTTCATCTTCGGCGGGTCCTCCGTCGGGTCTCTCGGGGGTTTTTACCTAGAGACGGGAATTTCGAAGTGGGCGAGCGATGATAGCCAGCCTTTGGCATTGCGATCAAGAAGTGAGTGATCTTTGAGGGGAGCGGGAGACCGGCCAAGGCAGGAGCACCGACGCGTTTTGAGGAGACGAGCTTGTCCTCGCATAGAAATCTACCCTATGCGTAGCAGTTTTCTAAGCAAATTCGAGAGCGCCGCAAGGGCCTCTCGGTGTCTTTGAGCGAGGCGTCGCCGAAATCTTTCCGATCCGAGACGAATTCGATGGAGGCGCGCCGACCGCCCGTGGAAGATCTCGGCATGACCCCGAAACGCTCTCTCTCCGCATCCGTCTCCTCCATGTTGTTCTCCTCCATCTGGATGGCCCTCACGCTTCTGCTGGCGCTCGGGCTCGGCGCATGCGCGAGTGAAGAGGCGCCCACCTGTCCGAACCGGAGCCTTTCCGAGCTCCGCTCCTGTCCGGAGCCGTATTTTGACGCCCCCCGCGACTATCAGTTCGTCGAAGCGCTCGACCTCACTCCTCAAAAAGACGGGCGGATCGTTGCGGATCTTTACCTCCCGGATCGAGAGGATGACGCGCCGGCCATCGTCATGGTCCATGGGGGGGCCTTCCTCGCTGGCTCTCGCGAGCTGATGCGTGATGTCTCCGAGCACTACGCTTCGCGCGGCTTCGTCGTCCTAAACCTTGAATATCGCTTGGCGCGCTCTGAGGGCGAAGGGCCGCGCGTCGAGGATCAAATCGGAGAGGTCCAATGCGCCATCCGCTATCTTCGTGAGCGCGCAGAAGAGTACGGTGTGGCCCCCGATTGCATGGGCGTGATGGGGGGATCGGCGGGCGGCTTCCTTGCGTCTTCGGCCGCTCTTCTCGCCGGCTGGGATGAGCTCCCAAATCCTTGCGACGCCGATCCCAGCGTGTCGGCCGGCGTACGATTTGCGATGCCCTACTACGCGCCTTCCGATCTCGAGCGATATCCGGGTCAAGGCGATCCCGCGGTGATTTCCGAGCTCGAGGCGAGCCTTCTTCGAGGGCCGGGTCAGGCTGTGCGTCTTTCACCGATCAACCACGTCGACGAGTGCCTCGGCATTGATTTTTATATCTCGGTCGGGCTCGCCGATGGCGAGGCCATCATCGAAGAGAGCCGGCGGCTCGCCGAGGCCATGCGCGCGACTTCGCGGAACTTCGAATTCGTCGAAATCCCCGGTGCGCCCCATGACTTCCTTGGCGGAGTGGAGAACGCGGGCTTTCGTGCGGCCGATTTTCCCCACGCGCACGCCTTTCTGCTTGCCACGCTCGGTCAATCGAGGCCCTGAAAAGCGCACGAATCCGACGAAACGCGAAAGAAATTTCATTTTTTTGTCACAGCGCTTGGCGGATTGAGCAAGGGAGAGTATTCTCTGTTGAGAAATTGGTCAGACCAATTCGGGAGTGATTATGGACTCTATCATCCGCAGCGCGATGCTCGATTTTTACCCCTCGACCGAGCATTTACCCGGCCTCGACCAGACCGATCTCGACGGCTTTCTCAAACGCTTCAAAAAGGAGGCGCCCCCGCTGATGTGGGCCGGCGTCGTCGCGGGCGCGCTCGCATATGAGACGAGTCCAATCCTTACGATTGGCAAGCCCGCGCGCGCTTCGAAGCTCAGCGCCGAAGATCGCGATCGCCACGCCGACCTCATCGGCTCCACCAACATCTATCACGTGCGTCAGCTCATCTTCGTCCTGAAGATGATGGCGGGCATGGCCTGGGGCCAGGCCCCCGAAGTTCGTCGCGCGCTCGGCCTTGAGCCCTATCCCGAAGATCCCGGCACCTGGAGGACGCAGTGACGCATCAAAGCTTTATGGAGGGCCGAACGCCCTACGAGATCGAGGTGGATTACGCCGTCGTCGGTTCGGGCGCAGGAGGCTCGGCTGCGGCGATCGAGCTCGCACGCGGTGGAGCGAAGGTCGCCATCATCGAGGCCGGACCGTGGCGCGATCCCAAGGATTATCCGTACTCCGCCTATGGCGGGCTACGCGATACAATGGACGATTGGGGATCGCTCGTCACGATGGGGCGCGCGTTTTGGCCGGTCATCCAGGCCAAGCTGGTGGGCGGTACGACAGTGGTGAACTCGGCCATCGCCGTGCGTACGCCCGGGGACGTCTTCCGCAGGTGGGAGAGCCGATACGGTCTCCGTCACGACCCCAAGATGGAAGAGGCCGTCTGGGCGGCGCAGGATCGCATCGAACGCGAGCTCTTCGTCTCCAAAGCGAGCGATGCCGCGCTCGGTGGCTCCAACCGTCTCGCGCTCCTTGGCGACGCGCGCGCCAACATGGGCGGCGATCGCATGGACCGCTACGTTCGTGATTGCGCGGGGACCGGGCAATGCCTCCAGGGCTGCCGCGCGAACCGAAAGCAAAGCACGAATATGAATTACATCCCGGAGGTGATCCGCCTCGGAGGGTTCGTGCTCTCCTGCGCTCCGGCCGAGAAAATCGTCGTCAAGCGCGGCCTCGCTCAGGCCGTGGTGGGGCGCTTCGTCCACCCCGTCACTCAGAAAAAGGGCG
>JAAZAH010000157.1 GCA_012514415.1 Sandaracinaceae bacterium | reverse complement strand
TAGATCGGATCTTGGAATTGCTGAAATTCTTTGCGGTGAGCAACGAGCGCTCGGACGTCGTCGAGAGGATCGTGCCCGTATCTCCCCTTCGGCCGTCCCCGCTCGTCTCTCGAGGAGCACCGCGACACAACCCTCCCGCTCAGGACCTCGAGCCTCCGTCTGAGCCGCGTGCGCGGTCCAGCGGTCTGTGAATGAACGTGCATTCATTCATTGATCTCCGCGCGTTCTCGGGGCACTCTACCCGCACCCGCGCGCGGGCCTTATACTCGCGCGGCACTCTCCGGCTGGCGCTTCGCCGGCCCTGTGCCCCCCATTAGGAACCGAGGAACCCATGACCGAAGCCTATATTTACGAAGCGATCCGCACTCCGCGCGGACGCGGTAAGAAGGACGGATCGCTGCATACGGTGAAGCCGGTCGATCTGCCCATCACGCTCATCGACGAGATTAAGCGTCGTAACCCCAACCTCGACACCGCTCAGATCGACGACATCGTCCTCGGTGTCGTCGGCCCCGTCGCCGATCAGGGCGCTTGCATCTCGAAGACGGTCGCGATCAAGGCTGGCCTCCCCGATACCGTCGCGGGCGTTCAGCTGAACCGTTTCTGCGCCTCTGGCCTTGAGGCCGTAAACAATGCCGCACAGCGCGTCCGCTCCGGCTTCGAGCAGCTCATCATGGCGGGCGGGGTCGAGTCGATGTCGCGCGTTCCGATGGGCTCCGACGGCGGCGCTTGGGCCATGGATCCCGAGACCAACTACATGACCGGCTTCGTCCCCCAGGGCATCGGCGCCGATCTTATCGCCACCATCGAGGGCTTCTCACGCGAGGACGTCGATACCTTCGCCGCCGAGTCGCAGCGCCGCGCCGCTGAGGCTTGGGAGAAGGGCTATTTCAGCAAATCTGTCATTCCCGTGAAGGATCGGAACGGCGTGACCATCCTCGATAAGGATGAGCATTTCCGCCCCGGAACGACGGTCGAGACGCTCGGCAAGCTCAACCCCTCATTCGCGATGGTCGGCGAGATGGGCGGCTTCAACGCCGTCGCGCTCCAAAAATACCATTTCGTCGAGAAGATCAACCACGTCCACACCCCTGGAAACTCCTCCGGTATCGTCGACGGTGCCTCCCTTGTCCTGATCGGTTCGGAGGCGGCGGGCAAAGCCAACGGCCTTACGCCGCGCGCACGCGTGATCGCGACGGCTCTCTCGGGCGCCGATCCCACGATCATGCTCACCGGCCCCGCGCCCGCCACGCGAAAGGCGCTGAAGGTCGCCGGCCTCACGATGGACGATATCGATCTCGTCGAAATCAACGAGGCTTTTGCCTCGGTCGCGCTCAAGTTCATGAAGGATATGAACATCCCGCACGAGAAGGTGAACGTGAACGGCGGAGCCATCGCGCTCGGCCATCCGCTTGGCGCGACCGGCGCCATGATCCTTGGAACCGTCCTCGATGAGCTCGAGCGACGCAACCTCAAGCGCGGCCTCTGCACGCTCTGCGTCGGCGGCGGCATGGGCATCGCCACCATCATCGAACGCGTCTGAGCGACCAGCAAAGACAGAAAAGGATTTTACGAAATGACTGAACAAACTGCCATTCGCTGGGAACAGGACGCCGAGGGCATCGTCACGCTGACGATCGACGATCCGACTCAGAACGCCAACACGATGAACCCGCTCTATGCGAGCTCGATGGCCTCGGTCATCGAGAGGCTCCAAAAAGAGAAGGATTCGATCACGGGCGTCTACGTCACCTCGGGTAAAGAGGGGATGTTCTTCGCTGGCGGCGATCTCAACGATCTCTACAAGGTTACTCGCGCGGACGCTGTAGAGTTCGCGAAGGGCGTCGAAGAGATTAAGGCGCAGCTCCGCGTCCTTGAGACGCTCGGCAAGCCTGTCGTCATGGGCATCAACGGCCACGCGCTCGGTGGCGGTCTCGAGATTACCCTCGCGGGCCATTATCGCATCGCGATCGACAACCCGCGGACGAAGCTCGGCCTCCCCGAGGTGAAGCTCGGCCTCCTCCCCGGCGGCGGCGGTATCGTCCGTACTGTGCGTCTCCTCGGCATCCAGAACGCTCTCCTCAAGGTCCTCCTTGAGGGCAAGGAGTACAACCCCGCGCAGGCCAAGGATCTCGGCCTCATCCATGAGCTCGCGAGCGATCGCGAGGATATGGAGAAGAAGGCGCGCGCCTGGATCAAGGCCAACCCCACCGCGCAGCAGCCTTGGGATCAGAAGGGCTATAAGATCCCCGGCGGCAGCCCCTCGAACCCCGCCTTTGCGGCGAACCTCCCGGCCTTCCCAGCGAACCTCAAGAAGCAGCTGAAGGGCACGAACCTCCCCGCGCCCATCAACATCATGAGCGCCGCGGTCGAAGGTGCACAGGTTGATTTCGATAACGCGCTCAAGATCGAGGGCCGCTACTTCGTCGATCTCGCGACCGGTCGCGTCGCGAAGAATATGATGAAGGCCTTCTTCTTCGATATGCAGGCGATCAACAAGGGCGGTTCCCGTCCGGAGGGCTTCCCGAAATACCAGGCCAAGAAGGTCGGTATCCTCGGCGCCGGGATGATGGGAGCCGGGATCGCGTATAGCGCGATGCGCGCGGGCATGGAGGTCGTCCTCAAGGACATCTCGCTCGAAGCGGCCGAAAAGGGGAAAGCGTACTCCGCGAAGCTGCTCGAAAAGCAGGTCTCGCGCGGGCGCCTCACGCCCGAGAAGCGCGACGCCCAGCTCGCCCTCATCAAGCCGACGGCAGACGCTCAGGATCTTGCCGGATGCGATCTCGTGATCGAGGCCGTCTTCGAAAACCAGGCGCTCAAGCATAAGGTGTTCCAGGAGATCGAAGACATCGTCCTGCCCGAGGCCGTGCTTGGCTCCAACACCTCCTCGCTTCCCATCACCGGCCTTGCCGAGGGCGTAAAGCGCAAGGAGAACTTCATCGGCCTTCATTTCTTCTCGCCCGTCGATAAGATGCCTCTCGTCGAGATCATCCGCGGCAAGGAGACCTCGGATGCCACACTCGCCAAGGCGATCGACATCGTCCTTCAGCTCCGCAAGACGCCGATCGTCGTGAACGACGCCCGCGGCTTCTTCACGACGCGCGTCATCGGCGTACAGATCAACGAGGGCATCGGGATGCTCGCCGAGGGCGTGCACCCGAACTCCATCGAGCAGGCGGCGGCGCAGGCGGGCTATCCTGTCGGTCCGCTCGCCATCATGGATGAGCTCACCTTCACCCTCCCGCGGAAGCTCCGCGAGGAGACGAAGGCGGCCGTCGAGGCAGCGGGCGGCGTCTACGAACCTTCCGTCTCGGACAACGTCATCGACACGATGATCGATAAGTTCGGGCGCGAAGGAAAGGCCGCTGGCGCGGGCTTCTACGAGTACCCCGAGGGCGGCAAGAAGTACCTCTGGCCGGGACTCGTCGAGCACTTCTACAAGCCCGAAGAGGCAGCGAAGATCCCCTTCGAGGATATGAAGGATCGCATGCTCTTCGCAGAGGCGATCGAGGCGATCAAGGCCTGGGAAGAGGGCGTGATCAACTCGGCGGCCGACGCGAATATTGGCTCGATTATGGGCATCGGCTTCCCCGTCTGGACGGGCGGCGTGATCCAGTTCGTCAATAACTACGAGGGCGGCCTCAAGGGCTTCATCGCCCGCGCTGAAGAGCTCGCCGCGCGCTATGGCGATCGCTTCAACCCGCCGAAGCTCCTCGTCGAGAAGGCTGAAAAGGGCGAGATCTTCGAATGAGATCGCGCTGAAGAGCGTAAAAAGCCCCCGGCTGCGTTGCGTCCGGGGGCTTTTTCTTATCCGGTGTTTTTCGTAGGCCGGCGACTCCCGAAAATCGGCGGCGGATTATTCGGCGGCCGCAGCTTGGGCTTCATTCAACAAACGCTCGAGCTCATCCAGAATCGCGTCGCGATCGATCATCCACTCCGCCGGCGTGATTTCCGGCATCTTCCAGCCGCGCGACGCAAGTACGGCGGGGAAATGAACGGCGGATTCGAAGACGCTGCGAGCCTCGCGACCCTCGTTCGTCAATACAGCCAAGGAGAAACGTTGAGGCTGATCGGGTCGGTGAACCGCGAGAGGCACGCGGAACGAGGAAGCCCCGACGTCTTGACTGAAGTGGTGCCCCCTTTCTTCGAGCGCCAATCCAATCTGCGCCGACAGAGGCAGGTAGTCTTCGAGCTGCCGGCGACGGATTCGCTCGCCAGAGCCGTAGGGATCGGCGAGTGAGACACGGCGCAGAACGGCCCGGGCGAGCTCATGATCGCCAGCGCACGTGTGGTACGCGAACATCAAGAACTCCTTGAAGAGACGCGGGCCTTCGTGCTTTGCCCGACCCACGTTCAAAAGCCCCGGATCAAAAGAGGAGACCACGATGCATTCACTCTTCGCGCGCGAAATGGCGACATTTAGCCGCCGCTCTCCGCCGCGTTGCCCGAGCGGACCGAAGCGCGCGGGGACATAAAACTCCCCGGTTTCTTTTCCGCCGCGCTTTCGCGCAACGGGGGCATGGCCCAGCGAAAAGACGATGATGTCTCGCTCGTCCCCCTGAACGGACTCGAGATTCTTTACGAAAGGGCGCTCATCGATCGACTCGGCCGCATTCGCCTCCTCCCATCTTCTTCGGAAACGCGGGTCCGCAGCCAGACGCTCATCAATTGCATCGAGTATGGTGCGACGCTGCTGGATATTGAAGGTCACGACGCCGATGGAGGGTTTCTCTTCGCGAGCAAGAAGCTCATCCAGAAGATCGACGACGCGTTCCGCCTCAACCGGGTTTCGTCCCTTGTCGTAAGTGGCCCCTTCGACATGCACCCAGCGGAGAGCCTTCGAGATTTCGATGGGCGTCGACGCCGGAATCGTGAGCAACTCCGCGCCGTACATCGCATGATTCGAAAAGGCGATGAGGGATTCATCCTTGCTTCGATAGTGCCATTTCAACCCTTCGTGACGGCAGAGTGAGCGGCTGAGGGTGAGGAGCGATTCGGAACTAAAGAGCTCCCGACTGCGGACGCCGTCGTCATCTTGCTCGGTCTCAAACTCCTCCTCGTCGTCCGAGCCTCCTTGGAAAAAGCGGCTCGGCGGCATCTGCTTCTCATCGCCCACCACCACGAAACTCTTCGCGCGCATCAAGGCCGGGAAGCCAGACTCCACGGTGCATTGGGAGGCCTCGTCGATGATGATGCGATCGAAATACGCCTCGCGCGGAAAGAGCACCGCCATGGTTTCGGGCGAGAGAAGCCATACAGGGAGAAGCTCCAACAAACCCTCGCCCGCAAAGCTCCGAACGAAGGCGCGCAAGGGCATGAGCCGCCGTTGCTTCGAGCACTCTTTTAGGATCTGCTCTCGAACCGCCTGTTCTGGGGTGCGCCTTTGGTAGCGCGCCCTCTCCGGAAGATTCAACAGTGGGGCTTCGTCGAGCTTCGAAAGAATGCGCTGGACTTCCATCGACTGAAGGCGCGCTTCAACCTCTTGCCGTAACCTCCGCGCGCGCTCTCTTCGCTTTCGCGCGTCGCGACCTGCAAACGCATGGAGCTTTTCCTCACCGCCCAAGGTGAGCGAGAGATGATCCCGCGCCCACCGAGCAAGCAGAAGCGTCTCCATTCGAGACTCGCTCGCTTCGCCGAAGTGCGCTTCGAACGCCCTCAGGGCCCGCTCGCTCTCGGGAAGCATCTCGAGCAGACGCCGAAGGATTTCATCGGATTCGACGAGGCGTCCGAAATTCTCTTCAAGGCGATCCGCGAGTTCGTCGAGGTGCGCTGAAGTCGCGAGCTCATCGAGGTTCTGAAAATAACGCTTGAGCGGCAGAGTTCGCTTCTTCAGCTCCATCTCCCAATGGAGCACTTCGCGCAGAAGGCGAATCCGTTCCTTGAAGCGTTCGAATTCCGTGACACTCAAGGGCAGCGCGGGGGCTGCATGCAAGGCCGAAAGGGCGGGCATATCGTCGGCAAGCCGATCGACCCAAGGCGCACTCCGCTCGAGCTCGGACGCGATCCGTTCGGCATCTTGGGCAACGTTCGGAAGAGGAAGTCCGAGGCGCTGGCAGAGCGCGTCGATGGCCTTCCACCCCCTTCCGGCGCGAAGCCGCCCCATC
>JAAZAH010000156.1 GCA_012514415.1 Sandaracinaceae bacterium | reverse complement strand
TATGATCAACAACGGCGTGCGTCGTGCTTCGCAAGGGGCGAGCGATCCTGTTCCCGGTGGTCTCATTGCCCCCGGAAAGGACGAGCAGATCGGCGGCCCCGACGGCATCAACCGCCAGATCAAGCTCTCCCTATTGAACCCCGAGCTTCGCCCGTTCGGCGCGACACCGATCGCCGGCGCGCTCGACGATCTTTATTATTTCTTCGAAACCGATCCGAGCGTGCGTCCCGCCATCACCGGCCAGCCCGAACTCGGAGGCGATCCCTATCATTCCTGCCGCGATCATTACGCGATCCTCATCACGGACGGCTATCCGAACGCCGATATGCGCGGCTCGCCCGTCTTCTGCGAATCGGTGAATGGTTGCCCCTACGACCCCGCCGAGACGATCGCCTCCAAGCTCGTCAGCAAACACCTGGATGGGCTTTATGTGGTCGGATTTGACCAGCACGATCCGATCGCTCGGGCGCGGCTCGAGGCTCTCGCCGTGGCCGGGATGACGAATCAGCCGCTCTGGGCGAACGATCTCGATGGCCTTAACATGGCGCTTTCAGGCATCCTCGATCGCACCGCACCCGGGACGACCACGCGAACCGTCCCCGCGATCGCCTCGGTTTCGCATACGGCGCTCGATACGGGGCGCATCGCGCAGATCCAAGTCACCTCGGGCTTTCATGTGGGTTCAGCCGAAGATCCGGGTGAGGAAGCTCCTTGGTCGGGCATCCTCGAACGGCGGCGTTTTGAATGTGTCGGTGAAGGCGGCGCCGTCGTCGAGCAAGAGATCACGGATGAGGACCGTTTTCACCATCTTTTGATCCAGCAGGGTCAGACCGGGGGAAGAAAGCTTTTCACGGTCTTGCCCGACGATCCGGAGCAGCTCGACGCTCGGATCACAGGTCGTGGGCAGCTCGACCTCGCAAACCCAAACCGTCCGGGCGGAGGTGGCTCCCTGATGCCGATTCCCGATCCGCTCTATACCTTTCCTGTCGCGGTCAGCAACCGCGAGGTCTCGCTCCTCGATAAATCCATCCCCCCCGAATACTTCGGCTTGAGCGTCACGGAGGCGCAGCGCGATCGCATCGTCGACTATATGTATGCGAGCGACCCCTCGACCAAGCGCTCCCAGATCCCTCTCGGCGCAATCTACCATTCAAGCCCGACCATCTCGACGCCTCCCCTCACGCTCATCGACGATGAAGGCTTCAACGCTTTTGCGCAGGGGCGCATCCTCGAGAGCGTCACAGGGAGCGTTTCGGGCCCCGGCCTTCCGGTTTCGGAGCGTCCGCGGGTGCTCTATACCGCAACGCTTGACGGCATCCTTCACGCCTTCATCACGGATGATTTTCCGCTGAACGATCCGATTTATACGGCCGGACAGGAGCTCTGGGGCTTTGTTCCGCCCGCGCTCCTCGATACGCTCGCGGGGAGCCTCAGCGGACCGCAGATCCTTTTTGATGGAACGCCCGTGATCCGCGAGGTCTACGATGCGCGGCTCGACACCCAGCTCGGCATGAAGGATCCCTTCCGAACCGTACTCCTCATCGGCTTCCGAGGCGTAAAGAATGGGTATGTCGCCCTGGACATCACCGATCCTCTCGTCCAACCGACCTTCCTTTGGCAGTTTGTCGATCCGCGCCTTGGCCGTACCGTCGCTGAACCGACGATCGCTCAGGTCCGCGTCAATGGGGTAAGCCGCGCCGTCGCCCTCCTCCCCGGAGGCGAGGGCACACCCGGAGAGTCCACCCTCGCCGGCTGCCCGAAGCGCGTGCCCGAATCGGTCGCTTCCGGAACGCCCGCGGCACGTGCGAACGGCCGCTGCTGGCTCAAACAGGGCCGCTATCTCTTCGCCGTCGACGTCGCGACGGGTGAGGTGATCCGCCAGTTCGGACCCGAGGATTTTAGCGCGCCGCTCACCGGCGGCATCAGCGTGTTCAACGGCCATATCGGCGCCGTCGCAACACGCGCCTTCACGACCGATGCCGATGGAACGCTCTACCGAATCGATCTCACCGGCGACGACGCCTCGGATTGGAAGGTCGAGCCCTTCTACGATCTCTTCCACTTCCGAAATCACGATCAGGGTGAGCCGGCCTATCACGCGCCGGTGATCACAACCGATGAAGGCGGCAACACGGTGATCCTCGTCGGCACGGGCAATATCGACGTGCTCAGCGATCCCAACGCGCGGAATGTCGTCGTCTCCCTCACCGAGCGGATGCGCGAAGGCATGGAGAACGCCTATGAGGCCGAGCTCAACTGGGAGATTCAGCTGGATCAGGGTGAGCTCGTGACGGGGCCGCTGGAGCTCTTCGCGGGTCAGGTCTTTTTCGGCGTCTTTCAGCCTACGAGCGATCCGTCGAACCTCTGCGCCTTTGGGCATAGCCGGCTCTTCGGCGTCCATTATTATAAGCGTGCGAACCCCGAGGGGGCGGATCTGACTCCGGAGCCCGCCCTGCCCTCGGTGAGCCTCAGCGGTGAATCGGATGGGACGCGGGTGATGTTCTACGATCAGTCGATCGAGCCAAGCCTTAACAACTCGCTCCTTACCGGTCTTCGTGTCGCGGCGCGCCCGACCTGCGCTTCGCGTCCCGACGAGGGCACCGGGGTCTACCCTCCGCAGCAGCCGGGCGGCGGCGCGGCCTCACCCCAATATCAACTCGTCGGACAGCTCGGTGGCGTCGCGGGGCGCGCGGGTGGATCGGTCGGTGAGCTTTCGGTTGGCCTCGCAGCGCCTCCAGGGGTCACGCGCGCGAGCGATTTCGCAGGGAGCGTCGATTGAGGATCGCCCTCGCCTTGGCCCTCGTCTTGGGCCTCATCGCGTGTAAGAGCGACGAACCGGTGCGCGTCTCCGAAGGGCTCCCTCGTGCCTACCTCGAGGAGCCCCCCGCGCCTGCACCCTCGGCGCATCCCTATTACGACGAGAGCGGGAGCCTTCGTGAAAGCGATGAGGTGATCGCCGGGCTCAGACTCCCCGTCGGGATGACGCTCCACTTCAAAGAGGATCGGCGGCACGTCTACAATTCGCATCTTCCTCCGCGTGATTTCGTCCGGTATTTTGGCCCGCGACTCTTTACGGGAGATGTGAGGCTCGTCGGCGAGGGTGCCGTTTATCGCGACGCGGCTCCGATGCAGGCCAAGGGCGCAATCGTGAAGCTCGAGGTCGCCATCCGCGAGACAGCTCGTGGCTCGCAGGTGGATATCCGCGAGATCCCGCCGCCGCCGCTCAATCCCAAATCGGCCGCCGAGCTTTCCGAATTATTGAAAGCGGAAGCGTACGAATAAAGACGGGCCTCCATCGAAACTCGGCGTTGCGCTCGAGCCAGGGCTTGATTCAGTAAGAGGGATTGCATTTTTTCTTGAGCAGAGTATACGGTTTTTTCGGACGCTAAACGGGAATATTTCCGAGCGAACAACTCAAGGAGAGGCCATGAACGATGCCCACAAGCCACGGCTGAGCGCCGAGGCGCTGAGCGCGGCGCTCATCCACATGGCGCACGACATCACGGAGAGCGAAGCGTTTATCGGCGAAAGCTTGATGCTGCTGAAGCGTTCCATCGGCTTTGATACCGCTTTCGTCGGCGGCCCCTGTCTGGGCCGTTCCATCATATCGGATCATGAGAGCGAAACCTGGAAGCCCGCGGCGCTCGAGACCCTTCGCGGCTCAAGCTCGCGCTACGAAGTAATGATGAACGCGGTCTTTGGGCGGAGCCTCACCCACGGCGTCTGTCTCGATCGCGATATTTACGCGACCGCGCGCGAGTTTGAGCGCTCGCTCTATTACCAAGAGGTGCTTCGCCCCGCCGATGTGAGTTCGTTGAGTTGCGTCGGGCTGACGTGGCGCGGATCGCCGCTCGCATTTCTCGTGGCGGCGCGGCACGGCGGCCGCCCCATGGAAGGCGGCTTCACCGCGGAGGACGCGGAACTTCTTAGCCACGTCAAATGCGCGTTCGAGGCGGGGCTGGTCGCGAACCTCGCCACGAGTCAGCCCTCGCTCCTTAACCAGCTCACCCCTCGAGAGCGCGAAATCGCGGAGATGATTTGTCGCGGCCTCTCGAATCGTGAGATCGGCGCCATTCTCGGGACCTCACCGCATACGGTGCGCAATCAGACGGTGCAGATTTTCCGTAAGCTTGAGGTCGACAATCGCGTCGAGCTCACTGCACTATTGAGCGGGCGTTCTGATGGAACGGCGGACGATTTGAGCGTCTCACGCTGGGTTGAGAGCTTCGCCTCGAGAAGAGCGAGCTGAGCGGACCGCGAGGGAGCCGAGCCCAGAGAGGCCCCAGCGCTCGGACTTCACGGTGCGGACTCGGTACCGGCCGGCGGGGTCCACGCTTCGACGAAGCCGCCGTGAATCAGTCCCAGCCACTGTCTCGCGAAATGCTCCGAAAAGAGGGGATCTTTGAGGAGCACGCCCGCTTCGATATTGCGCTCATGGCCGCGCTCGGTGAAGTTCGCGCTCGAGATGAAGGCCTGCTCATCGTCGACGATCACACACTTGGCGTGAAGGCTCGTGTAAGGCCGTCCGTCGCCACCGGGATACGGTGCGCGCTTATCGTAATAAAAGCTGGGATAGGGCGCGCCGAATGGCCATGTCTCACGAATGAATGCTGTGAGCTTTTCGTCGACATAAGCCTTTGTGGAGTGCGGCATCGCCTCGGGCTGCTTGATATCGATGAAGAAGAGGACCTCGACGCCGCGCTCGGCCATCGCGCGATGAAGCGGCTCAAGAAGGCGCTCTCCATGGGTGAAACTATATCCGGCGAGGATGATGCGCATCTTCGCGCTTTCAAAAAGGTGCCGGAGCACAACGGAGGTGTCGCGCGCCGTCCCGCTTCTATCTTCGGGGCCGGACCAGACGAGCTCGGGCGTGGGGCGCGTGAGTTTCGCTCGCTCGGCGAGCGCGACATCGAGGATGGCGAGGCATGCCGGACTGCGATGCCCGCCGAGGACGGCCTTGATTGTCTCGGCTTGCTCCCGGACTCCAAACTCGGCAAGCGGCGTGGTGTCGTAAATCGGCACCCGGAGGCGCCCGCTAGCGATGGCTTGTCGGAGCCGCTCGAGAACGGCGGTCCCGACGCTCGCGAGACTGCTCCGCTCATCCACCGTCTCACCCGCTCGCTCACTCACGGCCGCTCCATGAAGAAGGCAAGCGAAGGATCATTTCCGATGGTCGGCACCACGAGCGCGCGATCAAGGTGGCGGTTGAAGCGCTCACACGCGGATTCGGCGATATAGAGGCAACCGTGACACGCCGCGCCCTCCATCCAGCGATCGCTCGAATCGCTCGCCGGATCGTGCGAAGCGCAGACCGGATCGTTCGAGCAAAGCCGCCCGAGCTCCCACGCCTCGCGGAGATGGCGATCGAGGCGCCGCCCCTCTTCGACGAGACCGCCGAGTGTGCCCTCGCTCCCCATCGTTCCGGTGCTCAGCAAAATCGCGGCCATCGGCGGCACATCGCCCCCCGGAGGCGCGCAGTAGATCCGCTCGCGGATCGCGCTCGCCGCGTACCCACATTCGAGGCTGATCGCCGTCAGCAAAAGGTGGCTTAGGCTGTGGAGCATATAAAAACGCGCGCCCAAAAAGACGCCGCCAGGCTCATGCATCGCGAAAGCTTCCTGCAGACGCTGGGTTCGCTCGATCACGGCCGGGCGCATCTCCCATTCCCGAACCGCCTCTTCGTCGAGCTCGATAAAGATCCCCTCGCCGCGCACCTCGGCTGCCGGGAGCCATCGTTGCGTGCCCTCGGGAAGCGTGAGGGGGGCCGGCCTCATCGTGCCTTTGGCAAATTCGAACTCTCCCTGAAGATCGGCGGCCAGCGGCTCAAGGCGGCTGAAGCTCACCTGAACGCGAACCTCACGGAGCTCGGGAACGACGATCAGCCCTTTGATTCCAGTGGGAAGCTTCAGATCCTTGCCGTGCGCCCGGAACGCGGCAAAACGCTGCCCGCGCTTGGCCATATCGCCTGGACGCTCGAGGGGCGCGTTCGTAATCCGCTCAAACTCGACCGTCCGGAGCGGTCTCGGCGCCGTCCTCTCGCCCTCTTCCCGTTCTTCGCGGATGGCTTGGAGCACGTCCTCTGCCGAGTGCGCCTCAAGAAGATTCGCGATCAAATCTTGGAGACTCGCGAGCGCCTCGAGCTGTGCGACGGTCGTGACCTTTTTGACCCGGCTCCACATCTCCGGATCGCGGAGCTTGATCTGGAGCTCGCTCGGCTCATCGTCTTCGAGACGAATCGCGCTCACCACCTGCGAAAAATACGCATCGGAGGCCGTGCGGACGAGGAGCGAGAGCTGGCGTCCGCATTCGGAGTCGTTGACCGCGCGGCCCCCGAGCCAAGGCCGCTCGCCGCGGCATTCAAAGCGGAGCGAATCGGCGCGTGCCATGGACTCTTTGGCGCCGCAGGTCTCGCATCTCACGTGGATGCGCCCAAAATCACCGGTCGCGCCCTCATCGAGATAGAGCTCGGGACGATCGCAGCGCTCCCGCTCCTTTCCCGCATGGGTGAAGGCCACCCACGGAAAATCTGAAAGGTGTCCGGCCGTGCACGCGGCGACGAAGCGCACAGGGACGCAACGCCCGGGCCGGCCCTTCCCCGCGCAAGCGTGAAGATACCGTTCGCCCTTCCGCTCGAAAAGATCCGACGCGGGGCCCAGGCGGCTGCAACTCTGACAGACGAACCACCGTGGGAACTCGAGCGCCCTCACACCCGAAAAAAGCGTCGGCTCATCCTCTGCTCCGGCAGGCGGCGAGCGGAAATATTCGGAGGTGGCGAGCTCGAACTCGGGATGGAGCGCGCGAAGCCGAGGGTTGAGCGAAGCGCGGAGACGGGGCTCATCGAGGATCTGATAATCGGCTTGATCGTAGGTCCAGTGCTCGAGCCCGCCGATCAAAACCGAACTATCGACGAGGTCCACCATCGCGCCCGGCCCAAAGGTGGTGACGAGCTGGCTCTGCCTAAGCTTTCCTGCCGGGCGCCGGTTCTTTTTAAGCTTGGAAGTTTTTCGGAATGAGGCCATTCGAGATCGCTAGAGGGTCGGGAGAGAGAGGCGTTTCGGAGGCTCAGGGGTTCTTTGGGGAGTCGAGCGGAATAAATTGCGGCCAGACATGGACCGAGGGCTCGACATCGCGCATCGAAGTCGGCGCTTGGAAATGCCGCTCGTTGTGATCTTCGGGGAGCGGATCGGTCGCCACGAAAAGAAGTGACCGCCCTTCTCCCGCGCGATCGTAGCGGCTGTAAATGCGCTTTCCTCCTTCCTTCGCGCGATCAATCACTCGTTCCCACGCGTCGAGGAAGCTGCGGCCGCGTCTTCGAATCTCCTCGGCGATTCGCGTTTGACCTTCATCGGTATACTCGCGATGTTTTTCGGCGCGCGCGATGATCCACTCGAGGATCGCTTCCGCCGCGTCGCGATTTTCGTGGAGATTCATCACGCCGTCGGGCGGCTGCATCTCGGGGATCGCATGGCGGATCATGCTGATCATCGTGGCAGCGAGCGCCCGCTCCATCGCCTGACCGCTATAGGGCGTGACGCTCGTCGCTTCGACGTCGCGATAAAAGCTCTGGTGGTAGGTCACGAAGCGCTCGAAATGCGAGCGATCGCGCGGCTTAAAAAGGTTCAGGCAGGTGACGACGAGTCCAGGATAGGCTCGCCCCACACGGCTCGTGGCTTGGATGTATTCGCTTGTTGTCTTGGGCTGGCCGGTGACGACCATCAGACCGAGTCGATCGACATCGAGACCAACCGAGATCATGCTCGAGGCGAGGACGACGTCGAGCGGCTCGGGTTCTTTGGCGGCATAGCGCGCGGCGAGGCGATGCTTCGTCTCTTTGACCCGCCCGGTGCTCTCACGCGAGGTGAGCTCGGCCGGCTCCTTGAGCGCGCGGTCCGCCGCCCACGGGTGTGGGCCGTTGAAATCGTGCGGCCTCTTCCCTCGGTCGAACTGCGCGATCCTCCGCCTCACCTCATCCTCGACGAGCCTCCGCATGCCGCCGAGCTCGCGCAGGCTGTTGAAATAGCCGACGAGCGTCATGTAGGGATCGGCCGGCTGCTCGGGGCGCCCGTTGGGGTCAAAATGCTTTTGTGCTGCCGCAAGGAGCGTCGCGTAGGTCCTCACGGAGACGGCCCGGAGCGCGCGGCCCGGAGCGCCGACGCCGACGTAGAGCCGTCCCGGTTTATCGTGCGCGATCTCGGCAAAAAAATTGTCGCCGTGGTTCACGCCGAGCGGCGGAAAGATCGCCGAATCGCGATTGAAAAGGGCCTTGATCTGCTCGCGCGCGCGCCGAACGGTCGCTGTCGAACAGACCACCTTGGGCGCATACCTCACGCCGCCGACCTCGCGCTCGGCGAGGTAGTCGATCGCGGCCTCATAAAGCCCGACCATCGTCCCGAGCGGCCCGCTAATCAGATGAAGCTCGTCCTGGACGATGAGCTCGGGCGGGAGAAGCCCCTCGGGGAGGCTGAGCGCGCTTGACGGAGGCTTGTCTTTCACACCATAGGCGCGGTCTTTATCCAGATGGGTGATGCGCCCAAAGAGCATTCCCGCCTCGGCGCGCCAAGGGAGCATCGCGAATTTATCCACGGTCGCGACGAGGAAGTCCGGAAGCTCCTGGTAGATCTGCTCGTCGACAAAGAGCACCGGGAGCCCCTCGCCTCGCGCGCTCCGCTCGCTAAATCCGCACTTAAAGTCGGGACAATAGACGACGGCGCGCTCGTATTTGGTCTTGGAGGGCTGCCCCAAGCGATCGACGAGCTTGATGTTTTCGACCTTGATCGCAGCGCCGCACCACGGGCAGCTTGGGAGCGGAAAGGGCGAGTCTTGTCTCCCGGGCGAATAATCGAGGAGGCTTTGATGGACCTCTTTTAGCCGGTTGGCCGTGGCGCTCTTTCCGACCCAGAGGCCAATCGAGAAGCGATGATCACCGAGGACGTGCGGCTGCTTGCGGCGGATGGCTTCGAGCGCACAAATGAGCGTCGCCGCGCGCGCGAGCTGATCGAGCGTCAGCAAGCGGAGGGTATAGCGAAGGATCACGGCGACGCCGCGCCCCTCATCGGGCCGGTTCGCGCCGCGGAGCCTTCGAAGGATGAGGGTGAAGGCGATGAGTCCGAGATAGGCTTCGGTCTTTCCGCCCCCGGTCGGGAAATAGATGAGATCGGCCGTGCCTCGATCGGGATGCTTGGCATCCGCCATCGAGGGGAGGCTCATCAGCACGAAGGCGAGCTGAAAGAGGCGCCACGCGGGCTGCGCTCCGCCTCGGTAGCGCGGATCTTCCCGCACCGCATCCGCCTGCATCGCCTGAAGGTGCATCGCTTCGTTCGCGAGCGTGAACGCATGGCGCACCTGCTCGTCGTCGCGGAGCAGCGCGATGCCCTCATGCATCCGCTTCTTCGCGTACGCGGCACGCGCAACCAGGCGGTCGCGCGTCGTCTCGAGGGGGGTTCGAGGAAGGTGGATTTTGCGCTGGGACTCGATCCACTCCTCGTACGCATCGACAAGCGGAGCGAGCGCCCGCTCGAGAAGCTTTCCATCGCGCATCCGGCTGAGCGTCTGCATCTCGAGGACGACATCGGACACCTGCCGGTGCTGCATCGGCTTCACTTCGTGCGAGGGGAGCTGGGTGGTGCGAAGCGTTCGGACGCGCCCGTCAGGATCAGGCGTCGGCGTTTCAACGCTTGTGTTATGACCCACCGCCCATTCGGTCCGATCTCGAAACTGGAGCGCCAAGATGTTTTGGTCGGAATCACGGCTTGTCTCGCCGCGCCGGTTCGATCGATCGAGGAAGCCCCCTTCGTAGCGGAGCGTCATCTCGACCTGAAAGACGAACGCGCGATCGCGATGCACCGTTTCGGGCGTGCGCTCATTGACGAGGAAGATGCTGAGCACACGCGTTCCACGCTCGAAGCCTTCGTGATCGGTCGTGCGGAGCTCGCCTCGGATGCGAAGTCCGACCGTCCCCGGGATCGAGATGCCGTCGGGATGGCGGAGCCGCTCTCGGTCAAGCGGAACCTTCACAGGGTCGGGCGCATGAGCGACGCGCTTCCAGCCCGTGAACGCGTTCGCCTTGGTATCTTCGTAGATCTCGACCGGGTCGTAGTTGGCGTAGCGGATGGCGACCTCGATGAAATCCGCCGTTTCCCCGCGCGCGGGTGGTAAATAGACGCTGAGGCCCATCGAGGCCGGGAATCTCCTGGTCCGTGAGGGCTCGGGCTCGACCACACCCTCATCGTCGGCCTGGCCCTCGACCCCGACCGCGAGCTCGCCCTGCGAGTCTTGATCGTCGACGTCAGGAATGGCGCCTGCTTTGGGCGCCAAAAACCCAGTGAGGTACCAGCGCGAGGGCGGAAGAGAGAGTGTCTCCTCTCCGCCCCCGGGATGATCTTCAGGGAGGAACGGACCAATCAGATCGGCCTTCAGCGCGTCAAGGAGCGCGGCGCGGACTTCAACTACACTGCGTTTGGTAGACATGGATTGGGGGCACCTCAAAGCGCGAGGTGGAGAAGCAGGTGGAGAAGCGATGGAGGGCTTGAGCCTGCGCGCATCATCCCGGAGAGAGAGGCCTTCGGCGGGGCTCCTCCGAAGCGGCCAAGCGAGCGGGATCATAGCATCCCACGAAGAGGAATTGGCGAATGATTCTGCGGCGAGCGGGAGAGAGCCGGCGATCCGAGCAAACTATCCGCGGGACCGGCGACAGCGATCGTTTGACGCGGGGTTTCGCGAACCTTTGGGCGAATAGGGAGCGAGCAAGGTCGAACGCGGTTCGAAGAACGCGCGGTCTTCGCGTGTGAGCAACCCATGACGCCTTGAGCGCGAACATGCGCACGGACGCAGGGCGCCGCCCAAGCCGAGCTCTCGGAAAGAGGCAACGTTCACGCGAGTCGGTGGCACTCAAGAAGAGCCGGAAGCCCGCTGCGGCTCGCGCGTTGTCGTGCGCTTTTGAGCTCGCTCAGAAGACGGCCGAGCCGTGGCCCACGTGAAAGGGGGGCGAGGCGTTCAATGCGGCCCTCGCAGAGGCGGCTCGGATGTGGTCGGAGGGCGAGCGCGAAGAGAAGGGCGGATCCAACGCGTACGGCGCGTTCGTCTCCCCCGGACAGCGGCCTCCGCGGGCATTGAGGCAGGCGGTGTTTATGTTGACACAAATTTTGCAACCGAGGATAAATCGTGCCCACACTTGGCAAGAACCATGCATAAAAAGCTGTTTTTGGTTGGGGCGCTCACCTCGCTCATTTTTGTAGGCTGTGAGGATTCACCCTCCGGCTCCGCCGATGAGATCAAGTTCACCGCGCACGATGAGCCTCCGGGGCCCAATTGCCGCGAAGGCGGGTCGCGCCTCGAGATTCAACGAGGCGAGAAGGTGGATCTCGTCTACCTCTGCCACCCGGCGCAAGGGAGCGGTGCGATTTCCGTCTCGGAGGCGGGCGAGCGATGCCCGCATGGCGGATCGCTGATCCACATTGAGGGGGCCGAACCGATCGCGCTCTGTGATGGCAAAGACGGAAGCCCGCCCGCAACCCTCATCGTCGAGCCGATTGAGCCCGGCGAAGAATGCGCCTCCGGGGGGGCGTCGATCCGCGTCGGCGAGGGCGAACCCATCCTTGTGTGTCAGGGCCATACCGAAACCGTCTCCATCGCCACCGAGCCTCCCGGTGAAAACTGCGCCGCCGGTGGTATCAAGCTCGAGGTCGGAAGCCGCGAGCCCGTCTTCATCTGCAGCGGCCTCGACGGTGAGGGCGTGACGCTCAGCCCCGAGCCTCCCGGAGAACAATGCCCGCGCGGCGGCGTCAAGATCACGGCGGGAGAGAGCGTCCGCTATGTCTGTCACGGCGACGCGCTCTCTTGGCATCAGCTCACGGCGGATGCCTCGGCCGAGCCCAACGCAGGTTATATCGACGCCACCGACGGCGATCTGACGCTCACCCTTCCCCCAAGCGAAGCGCTGCGAATCGGAGACACCCTCCGCGTCATCCATACCGGCGGCGGTACCCTCAGCATCACCCCCCGTGCCGACCAAACCTTCCGCTACCCGCGCGGATCGCTCGCGGTGCCCACGACCTTTTTCCCGCGCGGGCCCGAGCGCAGTTGGGAATCCTGCGCCGTGTCGGCCGATGGTTTGACGCTCCTTGCCACCTATCGCTCGGACACGAGTGAAGGCGGAATTTTCATCTCGAGGGATGGCGGGTTGACTTGGGAGGAGCGCGCCCCCGACAGTGGTCATTGGTTCGATATCGTCTCCTCGGCGGATGGGGAGCGACTCACGGCGGCCCTCGCCGGCCGGACCCTCTATACCTCAAGCGATGCCGGAGAAACGTGGACCTCGCGGCATGTGCAGGGCATGTGGCAACAGCTCTTCTCGTCGATCGACGGCCGCATCGTGATCGGAGCCATTCGGGGCGCGCGACTCCATCGCTCCCTAAACTTCGGCCAAACCTGGTCTCCATTAAGCGAACCTCCTTTGGGCTATTGGGTCTCGCTCAGCGGCTCGGCGGATGGAAAGATCCTCGTTGCAGCCTCAAATCTCCCCCGCATCGTCTATGTCTCGGAGGATGGAGGCGACACGTGGCTAGAACGCGCCCCGGGCGATCACAACTGGATTGGAACCGCGTCGTCCGAAGATGGTCGCCGCCTGACTCTCGTGGGTCGGAACACGCCGATTTTCATTTCGACCGATCGCGGCCTCTCGTGGACGGCGCGGGGTCCAAGCAAATACTGGAGCTCCGCCGCCTCATCGGCCGATGGAACGATCCTCCTCGCCGCGGCCGACGGCGAGCATCTGTACGTCTCGACCGACGGCGGGAACACTTGGAATCCAAGGGGACCGCAGCACAAATGGAAAGATGTCGCCATGTCCAGGGATGGCCGACGCATCCTTGCCGCAGGATATCTCTGGGAGGGCCCCCTTTACGTGAACGGCGGCACGGGCAGCCTGGTAATGCGCGAGGATGCGCTGGTTGAGCTCACGTACACTGGAAACGGCGAGTTCTATGTGAGCGAGGTGGGCGGAACGGTCGACGAGCCGTAGGGTGAAAAGAGCATGTGAGGCGCGGTTCGGGCGACGTCATCGGTGTGAGAACGACGTCAACACCACACCGAAAAGGAAGGCTGAGCGACGCTCCGCCGGCGTGTGAGCTGGACAGCTGCTGCGAGGGCGGACGCTGTCGATCACCATTCCATGAGGATAAGCGTGACGCTCTCGGGGCTCTCGCCGCCGGCCTCGACGTTGAGCGTCGCCCGCTCGATCACGAGCCGCCGGGAGCCGAGGTTCCAGGTGGTGGTGCGTAGGGTCCGCGGGGCGCGGGGCGCTCCTTCAGCGTCCGAAGCCTCGCCTACGGTGCGCTGGGTGCTCTCGCCCAGATCGCGCTCACGATAGCGCTTCACGAGGTACTCATAGAGCTCGTCGAGGCGGGCGCGATCCTCACGCCCGCCCCTCCAGAGGATGCGGATCTCATCCGGCAGGGAGTGCTCATCCTCGCCATAGAGCGCGACGGTCGCGGGATGCCTCTCGTCGTAAGGGAGTTCGAGCTCATCGAGCGAGCAGGCGCCAGAGCGCCGATCCCGCGCGAGCTCCCAGCGCCCCTTAAGCTCCGCGCATTTTCGCCCAGCGTCGGCGATCGTCATCTGCATCGAGAAGCCCCCAGCGTCAAAGCTCTTCCAGAAAAATTCCCACGAGTGCTCGATGCGCTTGATGATCTCGTCGATCTTGCGCCTGAGCGCGGCCGCCGTCGTCGCGTCCATCCCTTTGGGGCTAAAGAGCTCGGACCATTGCCGGCGGAGCCCCGCCACGTCGCCCTTCTCGGTGAGCTGAGCGATCGCGATCTCGAGCGGCGCGATGGGGCTCGACCGTCTAAGCGCCGCCATGGCCTTGGCGGCGAGCTTCGGATCCTTGATCGGCTTGATGAACTCGAAATAGTCCGAGATGGCGGCGCCGGGCCGACGCGTATTGTCGCGGAGAGCGTGCGTGAGCCCCTCATAGTGATAATCGTCGACGACCTTCTGCACGCTCGGGCTGCCTGGGGCGCAGACGAAGGCCTGCTCCGTGAGCCACTTGAACAGCTCATCGAAGAGCTCATTTTCATCGCAATCTTCGCGGAATTCGTATTTGGCTTTGCAGAGCGCGGCCAATTTGAGCTGGCGCCGGCGGCGTACAAGCTCGCGGAGCGAGCGCGCATAATACTCCCCACAGGCGCTCACGACCTCGGCCTTGAGCGCGTCGTCCGTATTTTCCGTCAGCTCGATAAAGGCCGCAGCCGGATCGCCCTGACGCAGGTACTCGCGCACGCGCTCAGTCTGCGTCTTCTCGAAATCGGCGAGCGCTTCGGGATGGCATTCATAGCGGAGCTCAGCTTCATCCCAGAGCGCTGGTCGCCCGAAGCAGACCACGTCATTGAGCTCAAAATCGAAGTCGATCTCGACGCTAGCGAAGCTAGTCTCCGGCTCTCTATATGGCGAGACGATCGTTGGAATAAACGAATAGTTTTCACGAAGATCATAATAAATATAGTCATCAAGAAAGGAGCTATATTCCCAGTCATCGCCGAGGACGGTGAGCAGGTGCGCGCCGCGAGCATCGAAGCGAATCCGGGCATGAGCCCCGCCGGTCGGCCTAGGCTCCGCGGTGAGCACATCGACATGCGGGTTGGGTGAGAAGCGCACCTCAGCGATGGCGACGATCGGACCGTGCTCCACCTTCGCGTCTTCATCTCGGCGCTGGCTCCCCGGGCGATAGAGGATCCGAGCGTCCTTCTCGACGAGGATCGGAGACCCAAAGAAGAACCCCATCCCCTCGCATTCGTAGAGGTTGATATAGCTGCCCGTGGCCTCGTCCTTCACGTGATGAAAGAGCGTGCAGCGATCTTCGCGGATGGCGCGCTCAAGCTCCTCCCGATCGCGCGCTCGTTGCCTTTCCTCTTCCTCGCGGGCGGCCTGTTCGCGCGCGGCCTGTTCGCGCACCGCCTCCGCTTCGCGCCGCGCCTCCTCGGCGGCCTCTTGAGCGCGAAGCGATTCGAGGCGCTTCG
>JAAZAH010000155.1 GCA_012514415.1 Sandaracinaceae bacterium | reverse complement strand
GCACGCTCAGCGTTCCCTGAAGCGCCTTTTATGCTGAACACAATTGACGCTGGCAATCTGTACTGCTAGCCCCAGAATCAGGCGCGTGAGCGTCCATTTCCCTCGCTCGATTGAAGGCGATGGAGACCCCGGAGGAGGCAAGCCCCCGCTCTGCGCTCCTTTCCCGGCCTCATGATCCCGTAAACAAGCGGAGGTATTGTGCGATTTTTTAAGGCATCGGTATGGATGGCGGCGCTCATGTTGGCGGGCTGCTTCGGAGGTAAAAAAGAGGGCCCCGAGGTTGGAGGCGCCGCAACAGGCGAGGGCGCGCAGGCAAAAGAGGCCAATAAAACGGCCGAGGCTTCCCGTCCCAATCTCTTTGAGGGGCACGACCTGCGGCTCGATCTCCTCGCGATCTCACACCTCGCCGAGGTGCACCGCGAGGGGCTCTTCATCGATTTCGGGACGCCCGCACAGCGCGCATTCACTTTCGGTAACTGGCATACCGGTTGGCTGAAGGAAGGCGCGGATGGCGAGACGACCTATGCGCGCGTGGGTCTTCGCGGTCGCGTCTATTTCAACGCGGACGAAAAGCGCGATCATCGCGTCCGGATTCGGATGAAGTCCAACGGGACCCGCGCGATGACAGCCTATATCAACAACACCCAAGGACCGTCGATCCAGCTTGGGGATGGCTTCCGCGAATACGACTTCACGTTGCCGGCCGATAAGATGAAAGTGGGCGAGAACTACATGCTCCTCATCTTCGGCGGGACGCAGCCTCTCGATGGCGAAGAAGTCGCGGCGTCGGTCGATTGGATCCGTATCGCACCGACCGATGCGTTCAGCGACGATGAATTCCTTGCGCCGACGCACGAAACGCTCGTCTCTGCCGTGCGCCTTGGAGGCGAAACGAAGCGCGCTTACATCGCGCGTCGTCCGCTCGAGACGCGTCTTTATGCCGAGATTCCCGAAGGCGGAAAGCTCGCCTTTAGCCTTGGCTTCGAGGGCGAAGGGACGGCGCCGGCATTGATCCGCGTACAGACCGACGCGCATGCTGCCGAAACGGTCTTCGAGGCAACCGCCAAGGGTGAGTTCACCGATCATCTCGTCGATCTTTCGAAGTTCGGCGGACACATCGCGCGGATCGATTTCGTGGCTCCGGGGGCTGGCGCCGGTCGCGTTGCGTTCGCCGAGCCGCGCATCGTCGTCAAATCGCCCGAGATCATCCGCGCGACGAAGACGCCGAAGAATGTGATCGTGCTTCTCATCGACACGCTCCGCGCCGATCGACTGAAGCCCTACACACCGTCGTCGCGCGTGAAAACGCCGATGCTCGACGAGCTAGCGGCCAAGGGAACGGTCTTCGAATGGGGGCTTTCGGTCGAAAACTGGACGAAGCCCTCGGTCGCCTCGCTCCTCACCGGGCTTTACCCGCAGACCCACGGCGCGCGACGGATGGAGTCGGTGCTCGGACAAAAAGCCTATCTCCTCAGCGAACATCTGAAAGCGAACGGCTTTACGACGGGCTCGTTCATCGCCAACGGCTATGTCTCGGACCGCTTCGGCTTCGACCAAGGCTGGGATCACTATACGAACTTCATCCGAGAGCGAAAGAATACCGACGCCGAACACGTCTTCCGCGAGGCTGCCGATTGGATCGAGTCCAAAAAGGACGAGCGCTTCTTTGCCTACGTTCACACCATCGATCCGCACGTCCCGTACGATCCGCCCGATGAGTTCCTCAAGATGTACGACGCGCGGAACTACGATGGGCAGGTGCGAAACCGCCTCACGCCGCGTCTCCTCGAAGATGCGAAGCGGGCCAACCCCACGGTCGTTTTTAACGAAAGCGATAAGATCCGCTTGAACGCGCTCTACGATGGCGAGATCACCTATCACGACCATCATTTTGCGAAGTTCATCGAGCGGCTGAAGGCGATGGGCGTTTACGAGGATACCCTGATCGTCATCACCTCGGATCATGGTGAGGAATTCGACGATCATGGCTCGTGGGGCCATGGGCATAGCGTGTACAACGAGCTCCTCCACGTTCCGCTCATCTACCATTTCCCCGGGCAAATCCCCGAGGGCATGCGCGTCAAGGATTTCGTTTCCACCGGAAGCATCGCGGCGACGGTGAGCGATTTGATGGGCGCTCCTCCGATGCCGGACGTCGAAATCCCGAGCGTGGCGGCATATTTTATCGGGGCAAAGCCCGCGCGTCCCGCCATCGCCTTCAGCGATTTCATGGACGATCGGCGCGTCGCGACCGCGGCCGGTGTGAAGCTCATCGTCCGAGGGAACCTCACCGCAACCCTCTTCGATCTGCGTAAGGATCCGGGTGAAAAGAAGCAACTTTCGGTGAGCG
>JAAZAH010000154.1 GCA_012514415.1 Sandaracinaceae bacterium | reverse complement strand
GCGAGCCCTCTCGGCCGCTTCCGCCTCAAGACGCGCTCGCTCGGCGGCCTCTGCCTCCGCACGAGCGCGCGCCGCGGCATCATCCGCCGGCTCTTCCGTCGCAAGCTTGACGGTCGCGTCGCCTCGCGGCGAGGCCACCTCTTGGATGCTCAGCGGGTAAAGAAGCCCCATGGCCTGCGCGACCGAAGCCGTCGCGCGATCAAGCCCTTGATTTCCCGGCTCGAACTGCTGAAGAAGCGCGAGCGTCTGACGCAGAAAATCGAGCGCCTTGAGGACCTGCTCCTTTCCGCTCGTCTCATCCTTTGCGCGCTGCGCCTGAAAGAGCGCGCCGACGGCCTGCGCAACCTGCGCCGCTACCGCGAGGACTTCATCCGGAATATCGGGCTCGGATTGGAGCGTATTCAGCGTCCCGCTCAGAATTTCGCGCGCTTGTTGTGCAGTGTTCGCACCAGAGTACGTCATGAAAGTTACCTCGTAGAGCGAGCGCCGTGCGATCGGCTCGCGATAAGCAGGCTCGGCGGGAAGTCTATCGCCTTCGCGGTTAAAATTCCCACTCTTCGGCGCCTAGAGTGCACGCGTAAATACCACCCGCGCACGCCCAGGGCCGGCGTAGTCTTCGACGACCTCCGCGGTAAAACCCAAGCTCTCGTGAAAATCGCGCTGCCCCTCCGCGCCCGTTGCAGCGATGGTCTTGAGGCGCTGCACCCCGTTTTCGGCGCAATGCGCCATGAAGCTCTCGTAGAGCACCTTGCCGACCCCGCGGCGGCGGTGGTCGGGGTGGATGCCCACCAGATGGATATAGCCCACCGGCTCTTTTCCCCCGGTGATAAAGCCAAGGAGGAAGCCGACGATCTCTCCATCGTGCTCGGCAACGCGCGCGTGCTCCCCGAACTCATAATAGAAGAGCGGATGCGCGTGCTGGCTTGCGGGGCCGCCCCACCAACGATCGAGGACGCTCACAAGGTAGTCGAAATCGGCTTTTTCGAGGCCGCGGATATGGAGACCGCCGTCCGTGCTCATGCGTCATAGACGTAACAGGAACTCGGCCGGGATTCCAGAGTCCGCACGATCAAAGCGCGAACCAGCAATTCGGATTCGGGCGGCATCCGGGAGCAACCCTGCTATGCTTCCTTGTCTTACGATGTCCGAACCCGCGAAGCGAATGACGGTCCGAGAGCTCCTCGAGGCCGAAGGGAAGCTCCATGGTGATGTAATCGCCGCACGTATCGGCGATGAGATCGTCGATCTTCACACGCCCGTTTCGGCCGATCCCAAAGAGATCAAGCCGATCCGTGTGCAAGATGAAGACGCTCTCCCCGTCATCCGCCACTCGACGGCTCACGTCATGGCGGACGCCGTACAAAAGCTCTTCCCCGGCACAAAGATCGCCTTCGGTCCGGCGACCGATGACGGTTTTTACTACGATTACGACCGTCCGGACGGCTCGTTCACGGACGAAGATCTCGAAAAGATCACCGAGAAGATGCTCGAGATCATCGAGGAGAACCGCCCGTTCGAGCGGAGCGTCGCCACGAAGGAGGAAGCTCGCGAGCTGCTCTCCGAACTCGGCGAGACCTATAAGCTCGAACACCTCGATCGGATCGACGGCGAGATCAGCTTTTATCGCCACGGCGATTGGGTCGATCTCTGCGAGGGACCGCATGTTGCCTCAACGGGCTTCCTGAAAGCGTTCAAGCTCACGCATCGCGCAGGCGCCTATTGGCGGGGTGATGAGCGCAATCCGATGCTTCAACGCATCTACGGCACCGCGTTTCCCGACGCGAAGTCACTTCGTGCCTATCTTGCGCAACGCAAAGAGGCGGAAAAGCGCGATCACCGAAAGCTCGGCCGCGAGCTCGACCTCATCGCCTTTCATCCCTACGCGCCGGCCTCACCTTTCTTTAAACCCCGGGGTACGCTCGTTTACAACGCGCTCGTCGATTATATCCGCGACCTCTATCGCGAAACCGATTATCACGAGGTGATCACGCCTCAGATCTTCGACAATGAGCTCTTCCACACCTCGGGGCATCTCCCGTCGTACCGCGAGAATATGTTCATCGCCGCGACGGTCGACGGGCTTGAAGACGCCAGTCGAGCGCTCCTCGAAAATCCCCCAAAGGACGAGGAGAGCT
>JAAZAH010000153.1 GCA_012514415.1 Sandaracinaceae bacterium | reverse complement strand
TCGTCGCATAACGAAGGGTGATCGAGGATGATGCCGATGAGATCCGCTTCGATCGCGGCGGGTGTGTACGGCGGAGCCGATTGTGCGCGTTTGGAAGAGAAAGACGCATCGCTCTTATTGAAGAGCTCGCCTCTCGAAGCTCGCCTGAGCTCACGCTTGACGAGCTGGATGTCATTCACCCCAAAGCGACGCGCGATGCGTTCGATGTAGAGCTGAGCTTCGATGGGGCTTTCAATATTTTTGATCACCCCGTGGAGTGAAGCGATGGCACGGCTCTTTTCGCTTGGCTGAGTGCCAGCCTCGGAGGCCGCGAGCTCTATAAGGTGATCGACAATGCCCCTTGCGTGCTCCATCTGCTCGCGGAGACCGTCTGAGCCAACCCGGCGAAGGAAACTATCGGGATCGTCGCCCTCGGGTAGCGAAAGGACGCGAGCGCGGAGACCGGCCTTGGCGAGGATGGGCTGGGCCGCTTCAACCGCCTTGCGTCCGGCAGCATCCGAATCGAAAACCAAGGTGACCTGCTCGGCGAAGCGGCGGATAAGCCGGGCGTGCATCTCGGTAAAGGCCGTCCCCATGGGCGCGACGGCGTGACGGGACCCGGCTTGGTGGAGGGCGAGGACGTCGAAGTTCCCTTCGCAGACGAGGATCTCGCCTTGGCGGCGGGCGTCGAGTCTTCCCTCAAAAAGGCCGTAGAGGATCTCGCCTTTTTTGTAGACGGGGCTTTCGGGGCTGTTGATGTATTTCGCCGGAGCCTCGCTGCCGGGGCGCCCCTCGGCATCCGGAAGGGCGCGGCCACTGAACGCGATGATGCGTCCGTGCAGATCGACGATGGGGAAAAGCAGCCGGTGGCGGAAGCGGTCGTAATAACCGTCGCGCCCCTTGCGTTTCACGATGAGCCCGAGCGATTCAGCCACCCGGAGATCAAAGCGTTTCGAGTGAAGATGGGACGCAAGCGCGTCCCAAGCGTTCGGTGCGGCGCCGAGACGGAATGCATCCGCCGTCTCATTTTCGATGCCGCGGGTCTCGAGCTCTTCGCGCGCGAGCCTTGCTTCGGGCGCTTGCTTCAAGAAATCGATATAAAAGCCCGCCGCGGCGTCGAGGATCGCATAGCGAAGATCGCGAAGTTCGCGTTCGCGCCTCACCTCATCGCGATCGGCCCGCTCGCGTGGTAGCTCCATCCCCAGCCGATCGGCGAGCCGCTCGAGCGCCTCGACAAAGCTGAGCCCCTCGATCGCCGTGAGGAAGGCGATCGCATCCCCGGACGCCTGACACCCGAAACAATGATAAAAGTTGCGCTCCGGATGGACGTGAAAGGAAGGCGTCCGTTCGTCATGGAAAGGACAGAGGCCTTTATAGCTCACCCCTGTACGCTTCAGGCGCACGTACTCACCAACCAAGGCGACCAGATCGGTCCGCTCGCGAATTTCGGCGATCTTTGCTTCGGGGATCACAGGGGGCTGCAAAGCAGTCTAAAGAGAAGACCCCTCTTGGCAAGCGTTGTTTGATGACGCTATGCAGCAGCTCCCAAGGGGCGAATACGCAGCACACCAAACCACCTCATACGATGAATCACGATAGAGACATACGCGCCTTGGCGGGACGCGAGCTTCTCCTTTTCGGCTCTGCCATCGCGCTAATTTGCTTTGCTGCAGGCCGGATCCTTGGCTTTGGGTGGGGACGCGAGATCGCGCCGACCCTGGTCGCGCTCAGTTTTCTCTTCACCGCGCTCGAGAGGGTCCGGAGGGATCCGCGGGGAAGCTCGCATTACGGTGTCGCCCTCGGGGGCCTTTTGATGCCCGTGACCGAAGCGGCCGATCCGGCGACCTCTCAAGCGTCGCCGCGTTCACCCGACGCGTCGGATCCGCCCAGCGCGCCTTCGAAAAAGTCTCCCCCGAGCAGGCCGTACGCCGCGATGTTTCTAGAGGCCGCGCGCGAGTCCGCGTACGCCCTCCGCATCGCCCTCTTCACCTTCCCGCCCTTCATCCTCGCCTACGCCCTCATCCACGGAGCGTCGGATTCGTTCTCGCTCGATGCGATCGCGATCTCCCCTCTTTTCATCCTGAGCCAATTCCTCATCATCGCGCTTACAGAGGAGGTCTTTTTTCGGGGCTATCTCCAGACGCGGCTCGGGGACCTCTTTCCCGCCCGCCGCCGCATCCTCGGCGCCTCGCTTTCCCTTCCCGCGCTCTTTGTTCAGGCCGCGTATTTTGCTCTCATCCACTTTCTCGTGATTCCCCACCCCTCGAGGCTCTCGGTCTTCTTCCCCGCACTCCTCTTCGGATATATGCGCGAGCGACGCGGCGGAGTCGGGGCCGCGATCGTCTACCATGCGCTTTGTAATCTTCTCGCCGAGGCGCTTCATCAGGGCTATGCCTAAGCCGAGGAAGATCGATCGAAGATGAACTCTCTAACCCCGCTCCCGCCGCCCCTACCGACTGTCCGCGCCATCGTCGAAGCCGCCCTCGTCGAGGACGCCGGCCGCGGCGATCTCACCTCCGAAGCATGCATCCCCGCCGAAGCCGTGGCCTCCGCCGTTTTCCGCGCGCGTGAATCGCTCGTCTTTTCGGGCGGACTCATCCTCGAAGAGGTCTTTCGGAGCATCGATCCGGAGGTCCGCGTCGAGCGGCTCATCCGTGACGGCGAGCGCGTCGACGCAGGCGGCGCCATCGCGCGCATCAAAGGGAAAGCCCGCGCCCTTCTCCTAGGCGAGCGGGTCGCCCTCAACCTCGTGCAGAGAATGAGCGGAATCGCGACCACGACGCGAGCCTACGTGGACGCACTTCCCACGAGCTCGAAGACGCGGATCGCCGATACGCGTAAGACAACCCCTCTCCTCCGTCCACTCGAGCGCTATGCCGTGCGTTGCGGCGGCGGGCACAACCATCGGGACGATCTTTCTTCGGCCATCCTTATCAAAGACAACCACATCGAGGCAGCCGGCTCGGTTCGCGCCGCCATCGAACGTGCCATCGCGTATGCGCCGCATACGAGCCGCATCGAATGTGAAGTCGATACGCTCGATGAGCTCGATGAAGCCGTCGATGCGGGCGCGGAGATCGTCCTCCTCGACAATTTCGACGATGAGTCCGTGGCCCAAGCCGTCGCGCGTCACGGAGGCAAGGTCATCCTCGAGGTCTCCGGAGGCATCACGCTTGCTCGGATTCGGCGGCTTGGCGAACTCGGGGTCGACGTCATCAGCTCGGGCGCGCTCACTCATTCGGTGAAGGCGGCCGATATCGGCCTCGATTTCGAGGCTTGAGCCTTGCGAACGCTCGATCTCCAGAGGCTCGTCGAGGGCCTTCGCGGCCTTCGGATCGGGACTGAAATCGAGATCTTCGAGCGCCTGCCCAGCACGATGGATCGCGCGCGAGAGCGCCTCCCTTCCCCCGGATATTTGGTTTTCGCCGAGGCGCAGACCGAAGGCCGCGGCACGCGGGGGCGCGTGTGGGAGAGCCCCCGCGGCGAGGATCTCTACTTCAGCTTTCTCACGGAGCGAATGGACGAGATTCCCTCACCCTTTGCCATCACGCTCGCGGTCGGACTCGGCATGGCGGAGGCGGTCGAGACGCTCACCGGGGTCGAAGCCCTCGTCAAGTGGCCGAACGATGTCCGCCTCCACGACAAAAAGATCGCCGGAATCCTCGTCGAATCGAGCGGCAACCTCTCTGAAGGCGTGATCGTCGGCATCGGGCTCAACGTGAACCGACAACACTTCCCTATCGAGCTCGAAGACAAGGCGAGCTCCCTCCTCCGCGTCACGGGTCGGAGCTTCGACCGGGAAGAGGTGGCGATCGCGGTTCTCCGCTCGATCGACACGCGCATGCGTGAATTTGAAGAGCGTGGCCCCGGCGGCATTGTCCGAGCGCTGAATGAACGCCTCGCGCTTCGCCACCGAAAAGTGCGGGTTGGTAGCGCGATCGGGCGCATCTACGGCATTTCGGGCTCGGGCGCGCTGATGCTCGAATCGGACGGTGTGATCACCGAGGTGGTCGCGGGCACGGTCGAAGCACTCGATTGAGTTGTCCTTGCCACCGGGGCCTCGAAGCGGAAGGCCGACATCCGATGCGCCCTTCGAACGGACTGTCAAAGTGCACTGCACGCATTGGCGGTTATACTCCTCTCATGCGCGCAGCAGTCTTAGAAGGCAGCATCATCGAGGTCCGCGGCGACGACTCTCGCGAATGGCTGAACGGTCAACTCACCGCACAGATCGCCGATGCCAAGGACGGTGAGGTGCGGCGCGGCCTCAAGCTCGATCGCACGGGGGGCATCCTCGCGATGCCTTGGGTGTTTTGCCGCGGTGAAGAGTTCGATCTCTTCGTCGAGCGTGAAGGTGCGAAGGAGCTCCTCGAGGATCTCGATCGATACATCATCATGGAAGATGTGGAGCTCTCTCTGCGCGAAGACACCCGCGCGCTTTTCCTAGAAGGCGAGCGCGGCGATGGGATTTTCGCGCGCGCGACGCTTTATGGCATGGAAGGCGCCATCCGCATCCTCGAAGAGGGCGAGATCGTCGAGTCCATCGTCCAAACGCGGGGCGCCGAGCTTCTTGATGGCCAGGCGCTCGAGACGGCACGCATCCGAAGCGGAACGCCCGGAAGGCCCGAGTTTGAGCGGCGGCGCCTCCTCCCTCAAGAGGCAGGGCTCAAAGAGCTCGTTTCGTTCACCAAGGGATGTTTTCTCGGCCAAGAGCCCGTGGTGATGCTTGAGCATCGGGGCAGTCCACCCAAGCGCTTGATTCGCCTCGAGATGGAGCCGACGCTCGCCCGGAGCCTCAAAAGCGAAGGGACCGGCGGCATCAAGGGCGCAGATATCACAGACGATACCGGAGCCGCGGTTGGGGAGATCACCAGCGTCTCCTCCAACGACGAGCGCGGTTTCGCCATCGGCCTCCTCCGTAAACGAGGATTCACGCTCGATACGCTTCATCTTCGGGCGTCTGAGGGTGCTCCCTCCGCAGCCGTCACCGCATTCGCCTTCATCGGCGAGCCTCCCGACAACTAAAAGCCAAACTTCGCGCTCGGTCGTACCGCAAGAGGTGGCGAACGCATCGAAGGCGCCTTATACTGAGGACGCATCCACGAAGAGGTTCAACGAATGTCGATTCAGCTCACCCCTAGAGCCGCAGAAAAAGTCAAAGAAATCCGAGAACTTGAGCAGATTCCGGAGGAGGCCCTCCGCGTCCGCGTGCTCGGCGGCGGCTGCTCTGGTTTTAGCTACGATCTCTTCTTCGAGGACGAACATACCGAGCTCGATCAGAAGTTCGTCTCCCATGGCGTGCCCATCTACATCGATATGATGAGCTATCAATACCTCGAAGGCACCGAGATCGATTATGTCGAGGGCTTGCATGGCGCAGGCTTCAAATTCATCAACCCGCAGGCGCAAGCCACGTGCGGTTGCGGAAGCAGCTTTAGCGCCTGATTTTGCTCCATACGCGCCGTAAAACGGCTGCCTTCCGAAAAAACCCGCGTCCCTCCCAGGATGCGGGTTTTTCGTTTTTTGGAATGACCCGAAACCCCTGATCGTTGTCTCTCATAGACAGGGCGAGTGAAAAACTCCCCAGACGTCAGGAGCTCATATACGAGCAGATCGGTGGCAGTCGTGAACGATCCCTCACTCAACCGTTACATCGAGCGCGTACGGCAGATACGCACGCTCAGTCGAGAGGAAGAGCATGAGCTCGCGCTCAAGGCTCAGAGCGGCGATCGGCGCGCGCAGGATCGTCTCGTCGAAGCGAACCTTCGCTATGTCGTCGCCGTCGCTCTCCAATACCGCCGCTATGGCATTCGCCTCGGCGATCTGATCGCTGAAGGAAACCTCGGACTCGTCACAGCGGTACAGAAATTCGATCCGCATCGTGGGACGCGCTTTGTGACGTACGCGGGCTATTGGATCCGCGCGTTCATCCTCGAGGCCGTGGTGCGCTCGACGAGTCTCGTCGGAGGCGGTTCGGGTCCGCTCCGCTCCAAGCTCTTCTTCCGATTGCGCCGTGAGCGCGCACGTGTCGAGACGCTCACGACCGATCCCGACAAGCGCATCGAGATGATGGCCGAACGCTTCGATACGACGCCGGCCAAGATGGAGGCGATGCTCCGCCGGATCGAGACCAACGATGTCTCACTCGATCAGCCCGTCTACGACGAATCACAGACGACGCTTGTGGAGACGCTCGAATCGAATGAGCTCCCTCCCGACGAAGCCTATGAGCGCGACTCGACACGTAAAAAGCTCAGGGAACGCCTTGAAGAGGCGATGAATGTCCTCGATCGACGTGAAAGGTTGATCGTCGAGCAACGGATCCTCTCGGATGAAGACATTTCGCTTGCCGCCCTCGGCCGTGAGCTCGGCGTAAGCCGCGAGCGCGCGCGGCAGCTCGAGGCGCGAGCGAAGGCGAAGCTGAGAAATCAGCTCAAGGAGCTCGCCCCCGCGGCCTAAAGCCTCGCGCAAGGGCATCCGCAGACCCCGCTCTCGTCCAAAAGGAAAAAGCGCGTGAGCCAGTGCCTACGGAGGCTCGGCTCGCGCGCTTCTTTCGTTCGATCACATCGAGGCGCAGCTCAGGGGACCGCGGGCTCGTTGCCCTCTTGGGTTGCGCCTTCGTCGATACGGACGAATTCGACGCGGCGGTTTGCTGCGCGCCCACGCGCGGTGCGGTTCGATTCGATCGGCCGCGTCTCGCCATAGCCCACCGCCCGCATCCGTCGAGGATCGATCCCTTGACCGACGAGGTATTCCATCACGGCGTCCGCGCGCTGCTGCGAAAGCCGGAGGTTGTAGTTGTCGTTTCCGACGCTATCGGTGTGCCCCTGCACTTCGACCTTGATGTCGGGGAAGTCCTTGAGGACGGTCGCGACCGTGTTGAGGATGCCGTAGGACTCGGGCTTGATGACGGCTTTGCCTGTCTGGAAGTGCACGGTCTGCCGGATGCGGATATGTGTCGACGTGACCTCGACGTCCTCGTAGACCCTCGGGCAGCCCTCGTTATTGGCCGGACCCGCCTCGTTCGGGCAGCGATCCTCGATATCGGGGACTCCGTCGAGATCGTTATCCGGATCGGGACAGCCATCCTCATCGCGGAATCCGTCGAGATCCTCGGGATCGAGCGCGCAATTGTCGGCGACATCCGGCACTCCGTCGAGATCGTTATCCGGCTCGGGACAGCCGTCGGTATCGAGGTATCCATCGAAATCCTCGGGCTCGAGCGGGCACATATCGCGCGAATCGGGGATTCCGTCTCCGTCGCTATCCTGATCCTCTGGACAGCCGTCCTCATCCTCGAATCCGTCGAAATCCTCGGGATCGTCGGGGCAACGATCGACATCGTCGAGGATGCCGTCGCCGTCACGATCGCCCGGCGCGGGCGGAGGCGGGGGCTCGGGGGCCTCGTCAATGACGACACCGCGCGGATTGCAGCGCTCTGCGGGGCTCAAGCGGAAAGCGGCGCGGCCGTGGGGCTCGGCGACGCGAACGTGTTGTTCGGCGCGAACTGCGTCGCCATGTTTAAGCTCGTTCTCAGCGAACGTCAGGTGAGCGCGCGCAACGGCAAGCTGGCGCGGCGCGCAGACCATGGCCCCATTTCGGGCGGCTTGGTCGACGATCTCGCGGAGGCCTTCGATCCTTCCATGAACCGAATGGGCTTTGGCGCAACCGCCAAAAGCGATCGCAAAAACGAGGGCGAGCGTCCAACGACAGAGGGCGTAGTTCATCGTCCGCTCTCCCTCATCTGAGCGCGAGCACGTTCGCGGGCCTTTTCGCTGTATTCCTTGGCGACCTTCGCGTATTCGATCGCCGCTTCGTAATTCGACTCGCTCGCCTCTTCGCGTGCCTTCTTGAGATGCTCTTCGGCGAAGTAGAACTCATAGGGAGCGTGCGTCGCCGCGCCGACGTGCCGCGCAGCTTCGACCGAGCGTGAGGCCGAGAGAACATTGCTTGTGTAGATCGTCGGGCCGCAGCCGCTGAAGAGCAGGCCTGCCAGAAGGGTGATGAGGAGAGATAAGCGGAGCGTTGTACTCCGGGCTTTGCTTGAGCGAGTCAGCGGCATCAATGAGATCTACCTGCGGTTTCTCGAAAGGAGAGCCGACGTGGAGCAAACCGTAACAAGCCCCGCGCGGATTGGTCAATAGATCTCGGGAGCGCGATTGGCTCTCGGCATCACCCGTAGGGAGGATGGCTAACCGTAGCGTCGATCGGCGATGGAAAGTCGGATGAGCAAGTAGGCGAAGGCAACGATGAGGACTCCACCCATAAAAAGCGAGCCAGGGAAGAGGGCGCTTTCTTGAAACTCTTCGAGGCCGTAGCCGCGGTGAAACTGTCGGTAGGTACCGACCACCGCAAGCTCTCGCCGAAAAAAGATAATCGGTGCGAAGACGAGGGCCGAGACCACAGCGAGGAGCAGACTCGCGATCTCGCTCTTTTTTCGCCGAATGAGCGAGGCGCTCAAAAAATATCCGAGCGCACCAAGGGCGAACTCAAAGATGAAGACGGGGAGTGCAACGGCCGAGGGGATGACACTCACGTCGATCCGATAGAGAAGAAACCAATCGCCGTGAAAGAGATAAAAATACGCAGAGAGCGGAAGGAGGAGAAAGCCTGCGAAGATCGCCCACGCCGAGAGCGATCGCATCAACACCAGCGGTTGAGGCGAATTAAGGAGCTCTCGCCGCGAAACAAGTGCCGCGGCAAGTCCAGTAGCGAAGGCGACGAAGAGGAAGGAGGGGAGAGGCAAGGCGGGTCTTTCTCGATTCCCGAATCGCCGTGAGGTTATCGAAAAACCGTCGCGGCGTAAAATATTGAGCGTCCCTCACGGGATGGTGGGCGCCCGCACCGTCTCGACTCAGAGAGCAAGCATCGCTAGGGTGTCTCTCTCGCGAGCCGAAAACGGCCTCACCCTCGAGCGGCATGGAGCGTTGCCGAGGCGGCGCCCTGCTCGGCACGCTCGATTCCGGCGCGATGAACGCATCGTTGGGCCCTTAAGTGAACGCCGTCAACGCAAGCGCCGCGTTATAAGCGAAATGAGCGATCACCGAGGCGTGGACCGAGCCCGTGAGCGCACGGAGGGCCGTGAAGAGACAGCCCGCGAGCGCGATGGCGACAAAGGCGCCGAGGCTCCCGGACGTCTGGACATAATGAAGCGCGGCAAAAAGCACCACGCTCATCAGGCTCGCCATGGCCGTTCCGAAGCGCTCGAAGGCGCCATAGACAAAGCCTCGGAAAAAGAGCTCTTCGGCGAGCGGCGATAAGAGCCCCATAAGGGCGAAGGCGAGCGCCCCGCTTGGCGCGGCAATGAACGTGGTGATGGGCGCCTCACCCGTCGCTGGGATCCAAAATAGGAGCTGCCGCGCGAGAAAGCTGAGGGCGACGCCGGCCGCGATGGGCGCAAAATATCGGACCATGCGCCCGACAGGGCGGCGATCTCCGCGAGGGCGAACAAGCGCAAAGAGCGCGGCCGGGCTGATCTGAAATGCGCGCGCGAGCATGAGCGGAACCGTGAGCTGTACCGCGATGACGAGGAGAGATTTTCCTGCGACTTCAAGCGAGGAATAGCGCGGGATCGCGAAGATTGCGTAAATGAGCGCGAGTCCGAAAACGCTTCCACCGAGGGCGAACGATGCGGCGCGTCGCTCGCTCCTCGCTGCGTGCCCTTCCCCGGCTCGATCGGCTTCGAATTCGGTCTCCTTCTCCGCTTCTTTGGAGCGCTTCGCAGTTGGTCGCGCCTCATCGCGTACCGTCTCTCGCGCGCTTGGCGCTTTCTCGCGCCCACTTCGCCGCATCGTCGGGAGCGTCAGGACGAAAAATGCGCTCGTAAGGAGTGTGAGGAAGAACGCGATCGCGTCGAGTCGGCCAAGGGGGAGGCGAATGAGCACCCTCGCCGCCGCATGGACATCGAGGAGCTCCTCCGGAATGGGAGTGTCGGCCGGATGATAGAGATCGATCACGTAGCGATCGTCTTGGGGGATCTCGCCACTGCCGAGGGGGAGGCATGAGCGCGACTCCGAACGCTTCACCAGAGCGAGGTGTGGCTCGTCGAGCGGAATGTTGAGGCCGAGGGTCTGCGTCCGCTCTCCCCAGACCAGGACGGAAAACGCGTCCTTCCAGCGAGCGGGATCGAGAGGGTCGTCGAAACAGAGCTCGAATGTCGCTGTTTCGCCCCTTTTGAGCTCGATTCCGTAGAGCCGCGACGTGATGGTGGTCGAGCCCTCGCGCCCGGCAAGCGAGCCAAGCCGATGAAAATCCGATTCCGCGTCGAGCTCGTGCGCTTGATGTGCTGCAACGCGCATGAGCCCGAAGAGGATGGAGGCAAGGAGCGCGAAAAAACCGAGGACGCGGAAGGCGGTGTGGATCGTCATGAAATTCCGGGCTCAAAGTTCGCGCGCAGTCGCAACGCGTGTTATAGCGCGGCGGTTCAGAATTGCGCCGCAGGATTTTGGTGGCATCTTTCGAGATACGCCCTCGTAGCTCAGCAGGATAGAGCAGCGGCTTCCTAAGCCGAAGGTCGCACGTTCGAATCGTGCCGGGGGTGCCAAGAATATCAAGCACTTAGAGCGATAGACATCCATCCGCTGGTGCGATCTGGGTGCGAGCACCTCGGTCGCAGGGCGGTATGTTGAGCGCGCCGCGCCGACTGCACACGACCGCCGCTGATTTGAAGTCGGTTAAATAAAGAAGCGCCCGTGAGCCCCTCTTCTCACGGGCGCTTACCCTTTTTCCATTCGGAATTTCACTCTTTCTCTCTGAGCTCCATTCCGGCGGTCGCCTCTTCGCTCTCTTCTCGATTCACCGCTGAAAAAAGGGTGAAGGTCTTCGACTGTATTCCACTCTCCGACCTTCACCACTTCTCTGCGGCGCGCCACGGCGATCGCAAGCGGGGCGACTTGGTTTTGATGCTTTTTCTGGGCGGATTCGGGATATCCCCGTCCCAGGTCGGGCGCTGTTGACATTTTTTCAGCGCGTTGCCACCTTGTCAGTTATGCCGACGCCTTCGCCGCCGCATCCGTCGTCCTCGGCCGCCCCGGACCCGACTGAACAGGCGGGGACCATCCTGATCGTGGACGACGAGCTCGCCATGCGCGAATCCCTCGAACGGATTTTTGCGCGTGAAGGCTTCCGCACGCTCCTCGCCCCCTCGGGGGAGCGCGCCCTCGAGCTCCTGCGCGAAAAGCGCGCGGATGTAATGCTCACCGATCTCATGATGCCAGGACTTACTGGACTCGAGCTCACGCGCGCCGCGAAAAAGCTCGTCCCCGAGCTCGAGGTCGTCCTCATGACCGCCTACGCCACGGTGGAGGTCGCGGTCGAATGCATGAAAGAAGGCGCGTACGACTTTGTTGAGAAGCCGTTCAAGCGAAGCGCCCTCGTCGAAACCATTCGAAAGGCGATGGAACGCAAAGCGCTCGTCACGGAGAACCGCTCGCTCAAGGCAGAGCTTTCGGGCTATCGCTCCCGGGAGATCATCGGGACCTCCGCAGCGCTCCGTCACGCGCTTGATACGGCAAGCCAGGCGGCGCTTTCCTCGGCGACCATTCTTCTTCTTGGAGAGAGCGGGACGGGAAAGGAGCTTTTGGCTCGACATATTCATCAGCGGAGCGGCCGGAGCGGCGAGTTCGTCGCGGTGAACCTCAGTGCCCTTCCCGAAGGCATTCTTGAATCCGAGCTTTTCGGACACGAGCGAGGTGCGTTCACCGGGGCCGTTCAAAGGCGCGAGGGGAGGCTTGCCCAAGCCGATGGCGGCACGCTCTTCCTCGATGAGATCGGCGAACTCCCCCTTTCAGTCCAGGTCAAACTCCTCCGCGTCCTCCAAGAAAGCGAGTTTGAGCCGCTTGGTGGGAAGACGACGCGTGTCGACCTCCGGCTCGTCGCCGCCACCCACCGTGATCTCCAGGCGATGGTCCGCGAGGGGACCTTTAGGGAAGACCTCTACTATCGACTCAATGTGATCTCGATCACGGCGCCGCCGCTGCGCGAGCGGAGAGAGGATATCCCACTGCTCGTCGATCATTTCCTTCAGATTTACGCGAAAAAGAACCGCCGCGAGCCTCTTACGCCGACGCCCGCAGCGCTTGAGCGGATGATGAGCTACGGGTTTCCGGGCAACGTCCGCGAGCTCGAAAACGCGGTGGAGCGCGCGGTCGTTCTCTCGCGCGATGCCTTCCTCGATCTCGATGATTTACCGCCCCAAATTGTCGAAGCGAAGCCGGTATCGGATGAGCTCCGGTTCCCTATCGGCACAAGCCTCCAAGAGATCGAGCAGCAAACCATCCAGAAGACCCTCGAGTTCACGCGCGGTGATAAGCAGCGCGCCGCAGAGCTTCTCGGCATCTCGGCCCGAACCATCTACCGCAAACTCGATCCGGCAACGAACGACGCCTCATCATGACATTTTGTCAAGTTCACGCCCGTCTCCGCAGGATTCGTGACAGCTTGTCGTTCGCGAGTTGAAGCCACCAAAAAAAACTTCAATCTTTCCTAGCGTTTAGGGGATAAGTCCGCTAGGCATACTCCTTGCTTTTCTAAGCCGACGGGCCCCTTATTAATCGATGGAACCCTTGAGCTCTCGTCCCCAACGCGGCATCCGCGCCGCGATCCTCCTCATCACGCTCGCAATCTCCGCGTATTTTCTCGCGCAGGGGACGACGGGCGCGCTTGCTCATCGCCTCTTTGCTGCGCTTGAGGGCGCCCCGGTTCAGCAGAGCGCGGGCTCCATGCCCTCCCTTACCCGCGAGCAAAAAACCATCTCGGCCATCGTCTCACGAAACATCTTCGGTCCCGATGTCCTTCTTTCGGAGCGACCCGGCGACGTCGCCACGGGCGGACAACCCGGGGAAGGCGGCATCGAGGGCGACGAAGAGCTCCTCGAAGAATACGACGACGATGGGTTCATTCCCCGCTGCGATGGGACCTCCCGACTCGTCGCGGCCGTCGTTCACCCCACCAATCCCATGAGCTCCGTCGCCGCCCTCGCCGACACCTCGGGTCAGACCCGGCTCTATCGCGAGGGAATGAGCTTCGATGGCCGCGAGATCGTCGCCATTGCTCCGCATCGCGTCATCCTCCGACCCTCGGGCGGACGCTATTGCCAGCTTCCCATGTTCAATACGGAGATCGGCACCGTCGCACCTGCGCGTCCGCAACCCGCGACGGCCAACCGCGCCACCACCGCGACACGTGCGACGACGACCAACGACCGAAACGCCGGGCTCACAAACGATGAGATGGCGCAGGGAATCCAGAAGCACAGCGATACGAGCTATTCGATCAACCGAGACATCTTCGATCGCATCCTCGCTTCGCCAGAGACAATCTCGGGGCTCGCACGAGCGATTCCACACGAGGAAAACGGAAGGGTCGTGGGCAGTCGGCTCTATGGGATCCGGCGAAACGCGCTCCTCGGCCGCCTTGGCGTGCAAAACGGAGACATGCTCCGCACCATCAACGGCTTTGAGATCGCCAGCCTCGATCAAGACACGGATGCGGCGCTCAACGCGCTGACGACCATCCGTGGCTCCAATCAACTGACCGTCTCGGTCATCCGTCGCGGCCAGCCTGTGACGCTCGAATACACGGTGAAATAGACTCATGCGAAAGATCGACGCGCGAACGCTCCTGCAGTTCTTTCTCGCACTCGGCCTTGTGATCGCTCTCGGCTGGAGCAGCGAAGTACGTGCTCAGGAGGGCGGCGAAGACGCGCCCAGTGAAGGATCGGACGAGGAAGAGACCCCGAGGCGGACCCGTCCGCGGCCCGCGCCGCGAAACACGCCCGCGCCTGAACCGACGCGCGTCCCCGCGCCCCGCTCAGCGGCCGAGGCGGGGCTTCGCGAATTCGAGACGGGCGTCGAGTTCGAGCCCGTTCGGCCCAATGCGCGCGTGACGTTCAACCTCGAGGACGCCGATCTCCCGGATCTGGTTCGACTCATCTCGAATATGACGGGGCGCCGTTTCATCCTCCCGGGTAAGGCGCGAAATATCAAAGCGAGCGTCTTCGCCCCCACGCAGGTGACCGCCCGCGAGGCGTATGAGGCCTTCCTTTCGATCCTCGAGGTCAACGGCATGACGGTCGTTCCTTCGGGGCGTTATCTCAAGATCATCGATACGGCCGGCGCCGAGACGCAGCCCCTTCCCGTAAGCAGCGACGGAAGCGTGCCCGTGAGCGATCGCTTCATGACGCGCCTCCATCGCGTTGAGAACATCTCGGCAGAGGACGCCGCGAATCTCCTCGGACGCTTTAAGTCGAATGAGGGCTCGGTCACAGCCTACGCGCCGACCAACACGCTCATCATCACGGATACCGGAAGGCAGATCCGACGGATGCTCGGCATCCTCGACGCCATCGATGTAAGCCAGACCGGCGAGCAGATCTGGATCGAGCCGGTTCACTATGCATCTGCGGCCGATATGGCCGATCGGTTGAGCCAGATCTTCCCCGTCGCACAGGCGGCCTCGTCGGCCCCGCAAACGCAGCAGACGCCGAGGAGGCCGCAGCGAGGCCAACAAGCGCAAAGCACGCAACAACAAGGAAGCGCACCCGAGACGATCGGTGGAGCCGCGGGCTCGAGCATCCAAGCGATCCTTCCTGACGAGCGCACCAACTCGCTCATCATCGTCGCGACCGAACGCTCCTATCTCCGCATCCTCGAGATGCTGCGCCGGCTCGATGTCCCCCTTGAGGGCGAAGGCCGCGTCCATGTGCATCACGTTCAGAACGCCGATGCGACCGTCCTCGCCGAGACCTTGAACTCGATTGTGGGCGAGACCAGCGGAGGCGGTCAGACGGCGCAGGCGGGCACTCCACGAGGCGGCGCCGCGTCAGCCGCCGCAAGCCGCAATGCCATGTTTGAGGGTGACATTCGGATTACGGCCTACGAGCCGACGAACTCGCTCGTGATCACGGCCTCGCTCCACGATTATGCGGCGCTCCGAGGCGTGATCCGGCAGCTCGATGCGCCCCGCCGCCAGGTCTTCATCGAAGCGGTGGTGATGGAGCTTGCCGTGAGCCGAAGCTCGACGCTCGGCTTCAGCTTCCATGGCGGTCTTCCGGATAGCCCGGCAAGCGGCGCGCTGTCGATCCTTGGATTCAACGCCGGAAATTCCGTCGCCACCGTGAACCAAGACACGCTCACAGGGCTGGCGCTCGGCATCCGCGGCCCCACGATCGAAAACTCGCAGCAGCTCCTCGGCATCTCCGTGCCGGCCTTCGGCGTCGTCGTCAACGCCCTCGCCAATAGCGGCGATGCGAACGTTCTGTCGACGCCCCACATCATCGCGATGGATAACGTCCAAGCTGAGATCACCGTCGGTGAAAACATTCCCCTTCAGACGAACGCTGGCGCGCTCGGCGGCCTTGCCGGGCTCGCCGGGCTTGCAGGCATGGCGGGCATGACCGGCATGACCGGAGCTGCTGGAGCTCAGCAGGGGCGCGGAATGATGGGCGGCTACGGGATGATGGGCGTCCAGCGTCAGGACGTCGGCACGACGATCCGCGTGACGCCTCATATCAACGACGCCGATGAGATCCGGCTCGAGATCGAAGAGGAGATCTCGGAGCGCGGAGCAACCGAGGGTACGCTCGGAGTCGTCTCGATCAACCGCCGCATCGCGACGACCGAGGTGATGGTGCGCGATCAACAGACCGTTGTCATCGGCGGGCTGATGCGCGATGCGCAAACGACGAGCGAGACGAAGATCCCCGTCCTTGGCGATATCCCCGTCCTCGGTGCGCTCTTCCGAAAGACCGAAAAGACGCGTCGAAAGACGAATCTTCTTCTCTTCCTCACGCCCTATATCATCCGCGATCCTTCCGATCTTCGGGCGATCTTCGAACGGAAGATGCGTGAGCGGCAGGAGTTCATCGATCGGCACTTCGTCTTTCGGCAGGACGATTATCGCCCCGCTGTCGACTACAGCCGGACGCGCGGGCTCGTTGCGGAGATCATTCGCGAGATCGACACGCTCGATAAGGAAGCGGCGCTTGCGGAGGCCGCTCGAGCCGAACCGCGGCGTGAGCATCATCCATCAGAGCCGGTCGGATCGTACCGCCGCGAGGGCGGTGAAGGTTCCGTCATCGACGGCGACGACCGTCCCGCCGATATCATCATCGAACCCGATTCACCCACGGGCCCCGCTCGCGAGGCGGCCGAGGAATAAGCTGAGGAGCAAGATGGAATCATCCTTCCTCGGCGAAATCATCGTCAAACGTGGCCTTCTCCCTCCCGAGCAGCTCGAGGAGGCGATCGCGACTGCCGAAGAGCGCGGCGTGAGCCTCGATACGATCTTGGTCGCAACGCGCGCGCTCGAAGAAAAAGCCCTCGTCGCCGCGCTCGCCGACGAATTGGGGCTACGCTTTCAAGAGAAGGTCGACGTCGAGAGCGTCCCCGAGGAGCTTGTCGAGCTTGTTCCCATCAACTTCGCGCGCCAGCACCACATCCTCCCGATCGGCGAGGAAGGCGAGGTTGTCCTCGTCGCGGTAGGCGATCCGCTCGAAACCTTTGCTCTCGACGATCTCCGGGTTCTACTGAAGCGACCGCTCGAGCCCGTCGCCATCCCTGCCGAGGCGATCGACGATGCGATCAACCGCGTCTACGAACGTAAGGATGAAGGCGCGCTGGGAGATCATAAAGGCGCGGAGGAAGAGGACGAACTCCAAGACCTCATCGACATGACGGATGAGGCGCCCGTCATTCGATGGGTAAACAACCTCTTCTACACCTCGGTGCGCGAGCGCGCCTCGGACATTCACATCGAGCCCATCGGCGATAAGGTCGTCGTCCGATACCGTATCGACGGCAAGCTCGTCCCGTGGAAAGAGGCCAACCGCGGCTTCCTACCCTCGATCGTGAGCCGCGTGAAGATCGAGGCTGGGCTCAATATCGCCGAGAAGCGCCTCCCTCAGGACGGGCGCATTGCGAAGAAGATCGCAGGTAAGGTGATCGATGTCCGCGTGAGCACCATCCCCACGGCACGTGGTGAACGCGTGGTGATGCGTCTCCTCGATAAAGAGCGGGTCATGCTCGACCTCGCCGATCTCGGGTTTGCGAAGAGGGAGCTCGATCTACTCAAGCATCTGGTGGGACGGCCGAACGGCATCGTGCTCGTGACGGGGCCGACCGGCTCGGGTAAGACGACGACGCTCTACGGCTGTCTCAACCTCATCAACACGCCCGACAAGAACATCCTGACGGCGGAGGATCCCGTCGAATATGAGCTTCCGGGCATCGGCCAGGTCCATGTCCAGCCGAAGATCGGGCTCACGTTCGCGTCGGCGCTCCGGGCCTTCCTCCGGCAGGATCCCGACGTCATCATGGTCGGCGAGATCCGCGATCACGAGACCGCCGATATCGCCATCCACGCCTCGCTCACGGGTCACCTCGTTCTTTCAACCCTGCACACCAATGACGCCCCCGGAGCGATCACGCGCCTCGTCGATATGGGCATTCAGCCCTACCAGATCAGCTCCTCGGTGCTCGGCATCTTGGCGCAGCGTCTTGTACGGCAGCTATGCCCGCATTGCCGCGTGCCGTATCATCCGACCGACGCGAACCTCCTCGAGCTTGGGCTCCAGGTCGGCTCACCACTCATCGACGAGCTTCGCCGCGCCGCCGCGAGCACGATCGTCGGCGAGGGCAAGCTCACCGGCCGCCTCCCGCCGCCGCCTCCGGGGAGCATCGAAGGCGAACCGCGAGAGGATGGACTCATCTTTTTCCGCCCCGCGGGCTGCGACGCCTGTGGCCAGACGGGCTACCGGGGCCGAAAGGGAATTTACGAGATGATGCTGCTCGACGAGCCCGTGCGCCGGGAGATCCTGAAGGGGAGCGACTCGAAAGCGATCCAGCGCGTGGCGCGCGCGCAAGGGATGCGACTGCTCCGCGAAGATGGAGCACGTCAGGTCATTGCCGGCATCACGAGCATCGACGAGGTCCTCGCCGCCACCCAAGCAGGGGAAGACGCCTAATCGACGATGCCTGTCTACGCCTACAAAGGAGTCAACCGCGAAGGAAAGAGCGTCAAAGGAACGCGCGATGCCGATAGCGCCCGCGCGCTCCGCAATGCGCTCAATCGCGAAGGCGTGCTCGTCACCGAGATCCTTGAGCGCGCCGAGGCTGAAAAGCGTGCCGCCAAGGAGATCGACCTTACGAAGCTTTTCAACCGCGTCTCAAGTCACGAGCTCTCGATGGCGACGCGGCAGCTCGCCGTCCTTCTCCGCTCGGGGATTCCGCTCGTCGAGGCACTCTCGGCGCTGATCGAGCAAATTGAGCATCCCGATCTCGAAGCTGCGTTCACGGACGCGCGCGATAAGGTCAACGAGGGAACGAGCTTCGCCGAGGCACTCCGGTCCCATCCGCGCGTGTTCTCGAGCCTCTTCGTCAATATGGTCTCGGCAGGAGAGGCCTCCGGAACGCTTGAAGCTGTCATGGCGCGCCTCGCGGACTTTCTCGAGAGCCAAGCGCAGCTGAAAAGCAAGGTATCGAGCGCCCTCGCGTATCCGGGCTTCATGATGCTGATGACCGTCGGCATCCTCATCCTGATGATGACGGTTGTGGTGCCCAAGGTCACCGGGATCTTTGCCGACTTCAACCAAAGCCTGCCTTGGTATACGCAGGTTCTGATATTCATCAGCGATCTCTTCATCAGTTATTGGTGGCTGCTCACCCTCCTTGCGGGTACCGCCGCCTTCCTCTTCAAGCGCTATCTCGATACCGAAGAGGGCCGGATGCGATTCGATACGCGCATCCTCACCGTTCCTGTCCTCGGCGATCTCTTCCTCAAGGTGGCGGTGGCGCGTTTCTCGCGAACGCTCGCCACGCTGCTCTCGAGCGGCGTCCCCGTCCTTCAGGCGATGGACATCACGAAGAACGTCCTCGGAAACAAGCGCCTCATGGAGGTCGTTGAGGCTGCGCGCGATCATGTGCGAGAGGGTGAAGGTCTCGCCAAGCCGCTCCGCGCAAGCGGCGTCTTCCCGCCCATCGTCACCCATATGATCGCGATCGGAGAGCGCTCTGGGCAGCTCGAAGAGATGCTTGGTCACGTCGGAAATGCCTACGACCAAGAGGTGGAGATGCGGATTGCGACGATGACCTC
>JAAZAH010000152.1 GCA_012514415.1 Sandaracinaceae bacterium | reverse complement strand
CACGCTCTGCTCTGCGTCTTCGCCGCGCTCGCACAAAACGTGGACACGTTCAGCAAAAATCGCAGAGAGAATGCTCAGGCCGAGCGCCGCCTCCGAACGGTGGGGCGAGAAGATGGCGACCTCATTTGCCGGATGCGTTTCGGCAAGGGCATGCGCTTTGGCCGCGCTCTCTTGCGCGCTGGCTTCTTCGGGGTGGCTGAACATCGAGGCCTCCTTCGAGCCGCCGCAGCGCGTCCCGCGCGGGGCTCATTCGTACCGAACAATACATAAGGCACGATAGCAGGCTTTCGCCAGTTGATGCGCGGTTTACACGCGGCGCGCCCTCGATCATGCTCGGCGCATGAGCGCTGAATCCATTCAATGGCGTGATGAGCCCGAGGCGTGGGCCCGCGCGCTAGGCATCCCCAAAGAAGCGATCGACATCTACCTCGCCTCCGATGTGATCGATCTTCATATCGATAGTTTCATCTGGACACGGATCCTCGGCTACGATCTGCATCGGCGGCACGGGATGGGCCCCCTCCGCGGTGCCTTCTTTCATCAATGCGACATTCCGCGCGTCATTGAGGCCGGGATCACCGGCGCGACGTGGGTCATCAGCACCAACCCCTTTCTTCCGGCAGGGCAGCGCCGCCGAAACTTCGTCAAGAACTACGCCCGGCTTCACGCGATCCTCAGCGCCCATCCCAACGTCCGCATTGTCCGGACGTTGAGCGAATATCGAGCGGCGCGCGCCGAAGGAAAGCACGGCGCTTTCATCGGCATCCAGGGCGGAAACGCCCTTTCGAGCTCCATTGACGATCTCGATCTCATCCCGGATCTCGGCGTCCTCCGCATCACCCTCGTCCACCTCACCAACTCCAATCTCGGGAGGACGAGCTCACCCCTTCGCCTTCCGGGCACGCCCGATCGACTCACCGATTTTGGCCGCGAATATGTCCGCAAGCTCAATACGAAGAAGATCTTTGTCGATCTCGCGCATATCGGGCGGCGCGCCTTTTTTGACGCGCTCGAGGTGCACGACCCTTCGCTCCCCGCCCTCGTCACGCATACCGGAGTCGACGCCGTCCACCCGCATTGGCGAAACCTCACGGACGAGCAACTTAAAGCCATCGCCGACACCGGTGGCGCGATCGGCGTGATGTACGAGCGGAGCTTCCTCGGAAAGAAACCCGTGAGCGTCTCGACCGTCGCCGATCACTTGATGCACATCGTTCACACCGTAGGCATCGACTTTGCGATGCTGGGAAGTGATTGGGATGGAGCGATCATTCCGCCTCCCGATCTCATGACGCCTCATATGCTTCCGAACCTCGTCCATGAGCTGATGAAGCGGGGCCTGGGCGCCGAAGACATCCATAAAATCTTCGGCGGGAACTTCCTCCGTGTGCTGGGAGATGTCCGCAAATAGGGATACTCGACGCGCGATGGGGCTTTAGATCCCTCTTGGAGGCTCCGTTCTCTACATGGGCCTTCAAGGAGGGATTTATGGTTCAGAAACTGACCGAGACTGAAACCGCGGAAGAGCTCGCGGAAGAGCTCGAGGGCGGAGTTCGGACTGTAAAAGAGTACGCGGTGAGCGCCGGGCCGGGAGGTTGGGCGATCCCGCTGATCATCGGGATCGCACTCGCCGTCCTCGTCACAATCAGCGCCATGCTCCCCGGATTTTTAAGTCGGCCGATTTGGTGAGTAAAATTCGCCGTTTGCGTGGAAATGTGGCGCTCTTTTTCCATTTGGCTGAGGGTGTCCGGAGCGAGATTTTCCATCCTTGCCCGTGACAACCTCCCTTGGCTCTGCTAAAAGGGCGCTCCCGCGCATTAATTCGCGCTTGCGGAGTCTGAAAGTGTCCAAGGTCTGCCAAGTTACAGGTAAACGCCCGATGGTTGGAAATCGGGTCTCCCATTCCAACCGGAAGACGAAGGTTCGCCTCCTCCCGAACATCCAGGAGCATCGCTTCTGGTCGCCCGAGGAGCAGCGCTTCGTCCGCCTCCGCCTCAGCACCTCCGCGATCCGCGAGATCGATAAACGAGGTGTGGACGCGGTTCTGCGGGATCTTCGTAAAAAAGGCGTTAAGGTTTGAGGAAGGCCTGAGGCGCTCGATTGAGCGTTCTCTCGCTTCCCCTTTTTCCGCCGGGCATTGCTCGGCCACCGTCAAACGGTTTTAGGAGTCCGAATGTATCGCTGCCAAATCTGCAACGTCGTCGCCCCTGCCGGCACGTCCGCTGAGCGGGTCGTCTTGAAGACGCGCGCTGCCGAGTACCCGAGCCGCCCCAAGGCGCAGCATCACCGTGTCGGCCGCAAGATGAAGTACTCGGACGATCCGGGCGGCGCCGGCTATGAGATCGCCAAGGAGGCGCTCGCGTGCCCCGCGTGCGCGGCCGAGCATCGTGAGAAGGCGCTCGAAGAAGATAGCGACGAGCTCTGAGTTCGCCCGCTTAGTCCCAGAACCAAGAGCGCTTAGCCTTCTTTATGGAGGCTTTTT
>JAAZAH010000151.1 GCA_012514415.1 Sandaracinaceae bacterium | reverse complement strand
CTTTTCAGCCTCGCGAATCAATGTCGGATTTAGCGTGATTCGCTCGCCTGCGATGACGCGAATGCGCTCACGAAAAGCCGAGGCGCCCTCGCGATCCGAAACGATCTCCACCACGCGCTCGCCTTCGGGGATACCTTCGATGAGCTGAGGAGTCTCCCCCTTCGGCTCCCCATCGATGAGGATCTTCGCACCCGGTGAATCGCCTACGACGAGGATCGCCCCGGTTTTGGGCGCCTCACGCTCGAGGAGCGCCGGCACGGTGATGGATTGGGCGCTGCCCAGGTCGACCCATTGGCTGAAGGTCTTGAAGCCTTCGCGCCCCACCTGAACGAGATGGCGACCGGGTTTCACGTTCATCTGAAAAGGAACGTTGCCCACGGGCTCGCCGTCGATGCGCACCGCCGCGCCTTCTGCGTCGGCGTTGCCGGCAGTCACGACAATGGTCGAAAGGGGCGAGAGCACGGCACGAAAAACCTCGCGGCGCTTGTTGATGTTGACGACGAGGCGTTCTTCTTCGTGATTTTCAAGCTGGAAGATGAATGTCGCCTGACCTCGCCTGAGGCGTACATTCTGAAGGGGTGTGACACCGAGCGGAGGGGTCGCCGTCGAATCGAGATAGACCGTCGCACCCGGTGGCGTCGATTCGATGCTGATAGGGATGACGGTCGACTGTTGAGCGTCCACCGAGCTCGAAACACTCATGAGCGCCGCAACGAGCGCAATCGCGAGGGGGAATAAGGAACGTGTGTTCATAGAGAATCTCCGCCGAGGGAGGGCGATGCGTCGGTTATAACCCGGAATCCACGTGGATTGTTTAGGATTTCCGGCGATCTCGAAGGACGATAATCTTCGGCTCGCATCGAAACGTTGGACCCGCTCCGCCGAGAATGATTAGATATTAGTAGAAGGAGCAAGACTAGATGACGTCAACGACGATCCGGAGCGTTTCACAAGAATCCCGCATTTTTGAGCCCCCCGAAGAGTTTCGCGCCGCGGCGCATTTGAGCTCCTTCGACGAATACACACGCATCTACGAAGAGAGCATCACCGATCCCGAAGGCTTCTGGATGGCGCGGGCACTCGAAGAGCTGGTCTGGGCCAAACCACCCACCAGGGCGATCGAATGGGAACCTCCGCACGCGAAGTTCTTCGCCGATGGTGAACTGAATGTGAGCGTGAACTGCCTCGATCGACATCTCGAAGCGGGGAAGGGATCGAAGACCGCGATCGTTTTCGAGGGCGAGCCCGGCGACATCCGCAAAATCACCTATCAGGAGCTCGCCGATGAGGTCAACCGCGCAGCCAACCTCCTCAAGCGCCTCGGCGCCAAGAAGGGCGATCGCGTCGGCATCTACATGGGCATGGTCCCCGAGGCTGCCATCGCGATGCTGGCATGCGCGCGGCTCGGACTAATCCATACCGTCATCTTCGGTGGGTTCGCCGTCGAATCCATTCGCGATCGACTCAACGACGCGAGCGCCCGCTTCGTCTTCACTCAAGATGGCCTCCACCGGCGTGGAAAGGCGGTGCCGCTCAAAGCACAGGTCGACAAGGCGCTAGAGCAGGTTGCAAGCGTCGAAAAGGTGATCGTTTTTAAGCGCACAGGCCAAGAGGTCGACTGGGTTGACGGTCGCGATCTCGATTGGGCCGAAGCGATGACGGGAGAGTCGACCGACTGCGCGCCCGAGATTGTCGACGCGGAGCATCCTCTCTTCATCCTCTACACTTCCGGGACGACGGGAAAGCCGAAGGGCGTGCTTCACACCACGGGCGGCTATCTGCTCAGCGTGAAGCTCAGCGCACGCTATGTTTTCGATCTCAAAGACGATGACCTCTATTGGTGCACCGCCGACATCGGCTGGGTCACCGGGCACAGCTACGTCGTTTACGGGATGTTCGCCAATGCCGCGACGGTCATGATGTACGAGGGCGCGCCGAACCATCCCAATGAGGCGCGCTTTTGGGAAATCATCGAGCGACATCGCGTGACGATTTTCTATACGGCGCCGACCGCAATTCGCGCGTTCATCCGTTGGGGTGATCAACACCCGAAGGCACACGATCTTTCGAGTCTTCGCCTCCTTGGTAGCGTCGGCGAGCCGATCAATCCCGAAGCGTGGGTTTGGTATTATGAGACGATCGGCAACGGCCGCTGTCCCATCGTCGATACCTGGTGGCAGACCGAGACCGGTTCCATCATGCTCTCGCCGATTCCGGGCGCAACTCCCGTCAAACCTGGAGCCTGCAGCCATCCCTTCTTCGGCGTCGTCCCGAAGATCGTCAACGAAAGCGGCGAGGAAGTGCCCGATGGGACCGGCGGCCTGCTCGTGATCGAGAAGCCGTGGCCCTCGATGCTCCGCACGCTCTGGGGGGACGATCAGCGCTTCCGCGAGACGTATTTCGATATCTTCCCCGGCAAATACTTCACGGGCGATGGCGCACGTCGCGACGAGGACGGCTTTTATTGGGTGATGGGGCGCATCGACGATGTCCTCAACATCTCGGGTCATCGGCTGGGCACAGCCGAGATTGAGAGCTGCCTCGTCGGGCATCCATACGTCGCCGAGGCTGCAGCCGTCGGGCGCCCCGATGAGCTCAAGGGGCAGAGTCTCGTCGCATTCATCACGCTGAAGGAAGGACTCGAAGCGGGCGCCGAGGTAGCGGCGAAGCTCGCCGATCATGTCTCGCAGGAGATTGGACGCTTCGCTTGTCCGGAAGAGATTCGCTTTGCGCATGCCCTTCCGAAGACGCGGAGCGGAAAGATCGTCCGGCGCCTCCTCACGAAGCTTGCGGCGGGCGAAGAGCTTGGCGGCGACATGAGCACCCTTGAAGATCCCTCCGTCCTCGATGAGCTAAAGAAGAAGGGATATTGATCCCGCGAGCGCACAAGGGCTCCCTCGGAGAGGCCGAGCCGCGCGCTCTGAAATCCAGGGCTGTGCGCTCGGCTTCTTTCGTATGAGCCCATCGCTTCAGTCGCGAGGCCATCTCGCCAAGGCGAGCCGGCGCGCGGCCTCTTAGCCAATCGCGACGCTTGCCACCGGCCGTGCTTGAACGCCGAGATGCGCACCTCCGTCGGTACGATCCTCCGAACGACAACGCCCGACTTCACGCTCAGGGAAAGCCCCAAGGGTCAGCCACCTCGACGACTGGGAGCGTTCCATCTCGCGGATCTTCGCCTTCCGTTGGATTGCTTTCGATCGCTCCGGACCGCTGAAAATCAAAGAGTGCCGGTGTTTCTGGAAGGTGCCGCTCAGGCGGAAGGGGATCGCCTCTCCGGTAAAATCGGAAGCCATCAAGCTCTTCAATGCCATAATCCGCAGCCTCCTCCGAAATGAGGTTACGCCGCTTCATATTGCGAAGAAGGTTGGCGATCCGCGAGCGGCTGCTCCGCGAAAGCGCGCCTTTTTCGTATTGCTCGCCTGCTCTTCGGGGCGCCGGCAGGCTGATCGCGAGGAATGCCGCCTCCGCAGGCGAGAGCTCGGCCGGCTCACGACCAAAATAATGAAGGCTCGCGCTCCGCACTCCGTAGAGATACGGGCCGAGCTCGACAACGTTCACGTAAAGCTCGAGGATCTGTTCTTTTCCAAAGGCCGATTCGAGCCACCAGGTGTAAATCACCTCGCGCAGCTTTCGAACGAGGACCTTTTCGCGGTTTAGGAAGAGATTTTTCGCAAGTTGCATCGAGATGGTGGACGCCCCGCGTTCGAACCGACCGCGTGAGAGATTCCGAATAAGCGACTCGCGGATGGCAAAGACCGAAAAACCGGGATGTCGAAAGAAGCCCGCGTCTTCATGCGCGAGGAAGGCCGGGATGAGATAGGGGCTGAGCGCTTCGAGTGGACTCCAGACCTCAGTCATCGGGCCCGTCTCGAAATCAAAGGGTTCGCCATCGGGAGAGAGCGCTTCATGGACGAAGATGCGCATGAAACGGCTGGGATCGGCGTGCCTCGGCCAATCGACGAACCGGCATTCATGCCGAAAGCGAAGCTTGAGATCGAGATCGTCGAGCGCCTCCCAATCGAAGCGAAGGGCGAACTCGCCACTTATCATGCCTCGGAAGTGAAAGGCGCTCGCGCTTCCGAGGACGGCTTTCGGGAGCGCGTGAACCGCATCTTCGCAAGGGGTGCTGGGAAGGTTCGCTTTGAGATCGACGCCGACGGATTCGGGGCCGATTCGAAGTTCGCCCTCCAGCAGGAGTTTGGCCTTCTCGAGGCGGAGCTCGGCGGATTCGATCTCGAGCGCGCGCCCCTGCCGATGAAAACGGCCGCTTGCCGTCACGCCGAACGCCATATCGACGATCGGGTCGGCAGCGATTCGCGGTGAATAGAATCCCACGTGGTGTAGATCGAGATCGGCTTCATACACGATCTCATCAAGAGAATCCGCTTTGAGAATCAGTGTGATGTCGAGCAGGCCCTTTTCGGGTTCATGAAACGGAATCCAAGGAAGAAACGCGGCGAGACTTCCGAGCCGAAGCTTTTCGACATCGAGACTCCCGTCGGCGCGGAGCTCACTCAGGCTCACCGTGAGATCGAAATCCGCGCGCGCCCCCTCATCGTCGCGTCCCTGGCCGCGGATCCTCAACCCGCGGCCCGATTGGCGGACCATACGAAGGTCGCTCAGGCGAAAAGAGCTGAAGCCGCCGACGGCCGGGAGGATCGTTTCGCGGATCTCCATCGAAAACCCCTCACCCAAGCGCTCACCGAGCGGGGCCCAACGTGCCCGTCTCCGCTCCTTCGCGTGTTCCGGTCGCGAGCTGCCGGACCCAGCGCTCTGATGCAGCTCCGCCTCGTCAGACGCATCTTCATCGGCATGATCCGTGTCTCTTCTCGATGGATCTTCCGCTT
>JAAZAH010000150.1 GCA_012514415.1 Sandaracinaceae bacterium | reverse complement strand
TCGGGAAGCTCACCCCGTAGTTGCGTTCGCAGAATTCGGCGATCTCCTCGTTCGAGCCGGGATCTTGCTTTCCGAACTGATTGCAAGGGAAGCCGAGAATCCGCAGTCCACGGTTGGCGTATTTTTTGTGGAGCGCTTCGAGCCCCGCAAATTGCGGGGTAAAGCCACATTTGCTCGCCGTGTTGACGATGAGAAGGACATCGCCGCGGTAGGTGTCGAGCTTGGTCTTTTGACCGTCGATCGTCTCGACTTCGATCTCGTAGATGGATGACATGATGCTTCAAAATCACATGGGCAGAGGGAGGCTGCAATGGCGGAAGGTGAAATTCATGGAAGGGTCGTGTACGGGCTGCTGTCGCTTGCCTCGAGTCTAGCGAAATCGCGCCAAAATTCCCGGCAATCTCCGCTTGTGTCGGCTATCCTGCGCACCCATGAGCGTGACATTCGAAATCGAGCATCGCATCGAAATCTCCCCGGCCGAATACATCCGCGCCATCCATCTCGATCGGGAATTCAACGTCTGGCTGCACGAAGAGAAGCTCGGCGTTGGGTATCGTGAGATCGAGAACGATACGGAGGAGGGGACGCGGAAGATCGAGATGCTCCCTAGCCCCGATTTGCCCGATGTGCTTCGAAAGGCGATCGGCGAGAACTTCAAGATGATCGAGGATGGCGCGCTCGAGGGCGAGACGTACCGCTTCATCATTCATCCATCGCGTTTTGCCGATCGCATTCAGGTCAAGGGCGAGATGACGCTCCGTCCGGCGGAGGGCGGCGCGTGCATCCGGCATGTTGCGGTCACGGTCGATGCGAAGGTCCTCGGCATCCGCGGCGTCATCGAAAAGGCCATCGAAAAGAACGTGAAGAAAAGCCTCACGGAGAGCGCCGAATACGCGAACGAATGGATCCGCATGAAGCGAGGCTGAGCCCGTCCGCCGTGTCCGAGGGAGGGCGTCCGGACATGGAAAGCCATTATTTCCCGGCCGGGATTCCGCCTTTTCTCGGATCGCTCGCCGCGACAAGTCGCGGCGTTTTGCCGTCGCGGATCGAGATCGCTTGGACATTTGCGCTGAAGGCCATCGTCTCGACGCGATGTCCGAGCTGCTCGAGGTAGGTAATGGCCTCGTTCGGGATGTGCGCCCGCGACTCGATACCGAGTGTATTGGGGTTGGCCTGATGGTGAATGCGCCCGCGCGCCATGGCCCAATCGAGATTGAGTCCTTCGAAGAGCACGCCCATGGCCACTTGTTGAGTGGCGGTGACGATGCGGCTTCCGCCCGAGGCCCCGATGCAGAGGATGGGCTGATCCTCGAGGAAGACGATGGTCGGGCTCATCGTCGAGACGGGGCGCTTTCCGGGGCCCGGGAGGTTGCGCGCGCCTCCGATGAGCCTGAAGGCGTTGGCCTCACCGACTTTTCTCGCAAAATCATCCATCTCATCGTTCATCGGCGCCCCACCCACGCTATATCGCGCGCCGAAGGGGAGGTTGACGGTGGTGGTGACGGCGGCGACGTTTCCCTCGGCGTCGACGACGCAGAAATGCGAAGTTCCAGCGTTATCGCTCTGCACGATATCGGGATCGGAGACTTCGAGGGGGAACGCGTATCGTTCGGGATCCCGCGCTTCGTCGAGTGAAATGAGCGAGGCGCGCGCGCGGATGCGGCTCTC
>JAAZAH010000149.1 GCA_012514415.1 Sandaracinaceae bacterium | reverse complement strand
AGGGCGTGTGCCCGTCGTGCTGCCGGCGCAGACAGCTTTGCGCGACGCGTCGATGTGCCTCGAGTTCAGATATCCGAAGGGTCGCACCGAGTGCGGAAAGAACGAAGAGCTCGCCGTGCGCGCCCGAGGAGTGGACGAGGAGACCAAGGCGGAGGGCCAGCATGAGATAGTGCACGGGCGCAAAGCAGAGAATCTCACGCACGGAAAGCCAGCTGGCGCGGTTCGGTCGCTCGACGAGTTCGATCCGGGCGCGATCGACGGCGACGGGATAGAGCGCGAGCGAAAGCAGGGCAGGGATGGAGGCGCATCCGACGATCAGAAGGCGCGTCTCGTCGTTCGGATGCGTCTCGAGCAGGAGGGCGGCCAAGAGCGGGAGCGCTCCAAGGCCGAGCGCGAGCAAAATAAAGGCGCCGGCGGGATGGAGCGCACGGATCACGCCGTGAAGATAGTTTCTTTTCGCCGCCTTGAGTGCACGCGATACGCTCGCCATCGTCGGATCCAAAGCGTAGAGAAGGGCGAGATCGATGAAGGGCGCCGTGAAGGCGAGGGCGAGGAGCGCATAAATCGCGGTGAGTGCCGGTGGGTTCAGCGCGCCTTCAAAGAAGAAGAGCTCAAAAAGGTCAATGTTGCTTGACGATTGGAGCCCTCGCGCCGCGAGCTGGTCTTCGATGTTCTGCGAAAGAAGCGCCCCTAGGCTCGTCATGAGCAACGAGGTGGAAACGGCGACGAGCCCAGCACGGAAAAGGCGCATCGAGGAAGGGGTGAAAGCGACCTCGGCCCCCGCGATGCTCTTCGGTGCGAAAAAACGTCTCATCATAGGGCGATGAGCGCGAATAGCGCGCGTAGGAGCTTTTCGAGTCGAGGCGAGGGGCGCGGGTTGTAAAGCATGCGCTGATCCCCCCGCCGTCGATCCAAGAGATTGCGTCGCTCGGGATCGATCTCGACGCGCACAAGGCCTTCGCGCTCAAAGCGGAGCTCAAGCTCGGAGACGTCTTCGGGAAAGGGCACACTCAGAACTCGGCCGTCTTCGTAGAAGGCTGCAATCATCGTGGGGATCGGGAGCGAACCCTCGCGGATCGCTTTGAAGCGTCGATCCTTCTCCGATCGCCCCAAGGCATCTTCGGACGCAGGGTCGTGAACCGCTTCGAGGCGAAAGCGCGCACCGCTCCCTTTTTGTAGCGCCGGCTTCACGACCAGGCGAAGAAAATCCTTTGAATACCCCTCCTCGAACGCGCGGTAGAGGTCTTCGGGAGTTGGATGGCCGAAGCGATGCCGCCGCGCATAACCGGCGAGGGTCTTGAGCAATTGCTCGCGTCCATAGGTTCGAGCAATGGTCTCGAGGAGGAGGGGAACGCGCGCGTAGATCGCCTGATAGAGCTCGACGCCATCCTTATAGAGGAACGCGGGCCGAGTCGCGGGGCTCGGTCGCTCATCTTGGTAAAGGCGGAGCAGCTCGTAGGCATCGATCGCCGGCCATTCGAGCCCCGACCGCTGCCGCCCATACGCCGCGCGGAGAAGCTCGTAGGTGAAGAAGCTCGCGAGCCCTTCGTCGAGGAGCGGATGGTTCACCTCGTCGCTCGCGATCACCCCTTGGAAGTACTGATGTGAAAGTTCGTGTGCCGTGGTTGCCTCATGTCCAAAGAAGCGAAATCCGGGCGGCGGCAGCGCGCCTGCGTTCGTTAGAAAGAGCCCTGGGTATTCCATGCCCGCGCCTCCGCTCGCGCGCCGGATGGGGATGACGATGGAAAGATCTTTATACGGGTAGGGAAAGAGTAAGTCGCCAAGATAACCGAGACCGAAACAGCTAAGCGCCTCGCTCTCATCGGCGACTTGTTCGGCGCCCTTGGGAAAGAAGAGGTGAACACGGATGCCGTGACAGCGCGTCGTCTTCAGCTCGAGATCGTTCGAGGCAACGAAGACCAGATCGTGCATGTCCTCGGCGATAAAAGAATGGATGCGACGGCTGCCGATGACTTCGTCTTGGCCTCGGACACCGTTCGCCGCGACGATCATCGAATGGGGCGCAGAAAGCCGGAGGTGATAGCTCGCGAAATCGGCGTAAAACTCGCCGAGCCCATGGTAGGGGAAGGAGACCCACTCACCCTGAGGGGTGAGCTTGGCGAGCTTCGGAAAAAACTGCGCTCCAACGTAGAAATCGTCGATATAGCCGCTTCGCGCGAAGAGCTTCGGAAGCTCGGTCGTGAACTCGATCTCGACCTCGAGTCGTTCGCCCGCGTGGAGCGGCTCTTCGAGTGGCAGGCGAAGCTGGGTGCGGTCCTGTGGGATGAGCTCATCTTCGGCCGCGTCGAGCCGCTCGACACCCCCAACGCGGAGCGAGTGGAGAGTGATCTTACCGCCGCCTTCGGCCTCCACTCCGCGGAGCGCCCCGCCGCTTTCGCGCATAAACACGGTGCTTTCATCACGGAACGCGTTCGGGTAGAGATGAAAGAGGAGATCGTGGAGGCTCGCCTCGCTCCGGTTGGTGTATTCGATGCGGAGGAGCCCGCGAATGGAGCGGGCCTCGGTATCGAGGCGAACGTCGAGCTCGTAGTGGTGATCACCGAAGCGCGCGCTTGGCGTGGCGTCTGCCTCGCGGCTCCATAAGACGAACAAGCTCGCGATCGCAAAGGTCCAGACCGCGCGTCGGTGGGCGCGGCTTGGCGCCAAGAACCGGGCGCGAGCGCACTCGATTGGAGCGGCTCTCCCAAGGCACCCCTCGCGATCGCGATAGCGCTTCATCCGCCAAGGATGGACGCTCCGAGCCTGCTCCCGCAAGTCTCCACTGGCAAGCTCGTCCTCCACAGGGTTTAATCGATCAATGACCTCGCCCATCGTTGTCGAGATCGAGAGCCTCGAGGGAACGCGCGCGTTCGCGCAAAAGCTCGCTGGCTTACTTGAGCCGGGGGATACCGTTGTCCTCGAAGGCCCCCTTGGCGCTGGCAAGACGAGTTTATCGCGCGAGCTTCTCTTCGCTCTTGGCGTCGACGAAGACGAAGTGATCACGAGCCCTACCTTCGCGATCCTCCACGAATACGAGGGGAGGGCGCTTCTGGTGCATGCCGATCTCTACCGTCTCGAGCATCCAGAGGAGGTGGGAGAGATCGGTCTCGATGAGCTTCAGGCCGAAGGTGCGATCTCGCTCATCGAGTGGGGGCTCCGATTTGAACAAGAGCTCGAAGGGGTTGTCCTCCTCATCGAGCTCGGATTTTTGAAGCGACGCGTGGACGATGGAAAGCCATCGCAGAAAGAACGCGATTGGGATGAACACGATTCGCAAAGGCGCCTGGTTCGAGTTCACGCACGCTCGGAGCGAGGAGAGAACATCCTGAGGCGGCTTGCGCAAGAAGGCGCGCTTTCCGAACGGCCCGGTTGAATTTGCGGCCGCACCTCTCTCTAGCGATGGGAGCCAAAGAAGCGCACGACTCCGGTCAAGCTCACCGCACGCCTCTCTTACAGATCCATGAAGATCGGGACGAAGAGCCTTGAAATTTTTTGACCGCTTTCACGAAAACGACATCGCGCTCAACGATGCGCATCGCAGCATCACGGCTGCTCAGGCCGAAGCGCGGGTGCATGCGCTTTTTTCCTATTTTCGGAGCGATCTCGCGCTTCTTCCGGGGGAGACAATTGCGCTACTTCTTTCAAATCGCCTCGAAGTTTTTGAGCTCCTCCTCGCTGGGATTGCCGCGGGTCTCCATATCGTCCCGCTCAACCACCAGCTCAAGCGTGAAGAGCTCTTCTATATTCTCAAAGACTCGAACGCGCGCATCCTCGTCCACGACGGCGTGTCGGAGGATCCTTTCGATTTCGGTGGGCGTTCGCTCTCGATCGAAAGGATTGAGGAGGGCATCGAAGGGCACCTAGGCACGCGCCTCGAAGACGTTGGAGATCTTCCACCAGGAGGTCCAACGATCTACACGAGCGGAACCACAGGGCGCCCGAAAGCCGTCGTTCGGAGCCGCCCCCCCAGACTCGTCGAGGCCGTTCGTGCCTTCCGGAAAACAGGCGCGCTCTTTGGCCTCGACGGGAGCGGCGCACACCTTGTGGCCGGGCCGCTCTACCACGCAGCGCCACTCCTCTTTGCGCTCTACGACCTATTGAATGGTGCGCGCGTCATCATCCATCCGCGCTTTCAGCCGCGCGCCCTGCTCGATTCGATACGCGACGAGCAGATCGCACACCTTCATCTTGTCCCAACACATTTTATTCGCCTCCTGCGGCTCCCCGAGCAAGAGCGCACCGCGTTCGATCCTTCCCCCATCCGACTTGCGCTTCATGGCGCTGCACCGATCGCCCCTTCGGTCAAGCGCGCGATGATCGAATGGTGGGGACCCAAACTCCGAGAATATTGGGGGGCGACTGAAGGCGGCATCTACACCCTCATCGACGCCGCCGAATGGCTCGAGCGCGAGGGAAGCGTCGGTCGTCCGCTGCCGCATTTCGAGATCGCCGCCTTTGACGAGCGAGGCAGGCGGCTTCCTCCCCATCACATCGGCACGCTCTACGTGAGGCACCGCGAAAATCCTGAGCCCTTCGTCTATCGCGGTGATCCCGGAAAGACGCGGGACGCTTACCTCGGCGGAGGCTTTTTCACGGCAGGCGACCTCGGCCATCTCGACGAGGCGGGCTATGTCTATCTTTCGGCTCGTCGCTCGGATCTCATCCTGAGTGGTGGAGTGAACATCTATCCGAAAGAGATCGAGGCCGCGGCGATCGACGACGAGGCGGTCGAAGACATCTATGTCTTCGGTGAGCCGGACGAAGAGTGGGGGGAGCGCGTCGTCGCGGCGATCGCGTTTCGGCCTGGGCCGATGAGCGGAACGGTTGAGTCCGCGGTTGAGGCGCTGAGGAAGAGACTCGCAAACCGCCTAGCTGGCTATAAGCTTCCGCGGGTTGTCGAGGTTCATCGCTCGTTGCCGCGTAACGAGGCGGGCAAAATCCGTAAGGGCGATCTCGGTGTCGAAACGCGGATCACGCGGATCGAATTCTAGGCCCGTGTGCTCGCGCCGAATCGCACGCACCGCTTCTCGGGAGCGGCCCGTCTCAGCTTTGCGTCGAGGGCGAAGCGACCGCTTTCTGCGCGAAACGCGCGTTAGCCGACGATGATGCGATTGCGCCCGTTCGCCTTCGCGAGATAGAGCGCGTTATCTGCCCGACGGAGGAGATCGTCCAGAGGCTCATTCGGCAGCAGCGAGGCAATCCCACCACTCAAGCTGAGCGAGACCTCGACATCGCCCGCACGAAACTGACAGCAGGCGATCGCAGTTCGGATCCGCTCCGTGACGAGCTTCGCTTCATCGAGGTGAGTCTCAGGAAAGACGAGGAGCACTTCCTCGCCCCCGTACCGCCCCACATAATCCGTCGAGCGAAGATTCTTGCGCACCTCTTCGACGACCCCACGAAGGACTATGTCGCCGAAGCCGTGCCCGTAGTTATCATTGATCGATTTGAAATGATCGAGATCCAGCATCGCAATGCTGAGTGGGCGAGCGTAGCGATGCGCGCGATCGATATTCTCGCGGACGATCTCGAAGATCTTGCGACGATTCAGCGCACCTGTGAGCGGATCGGTGGTCGCCATCTCACGGAGCTGCGCTTCGAGCTTCTTTTGCTCAGAGATATCGCGGGCGCCGACCAAGACGTGCCGCTCGCCCGCAAAATGGACGATGCGCGCTGAAAGCGAACACCAAAAAGCCTCCCCCGATTGGCGCCGAAGTTGGGCCTCGAACTCTTCGAGCTCGCCATCGTTTTGGAGCGCGTCGAGAAGGCGGGCTCGGTCCCCATCATTCACCCAAAAATCGCGATACCAGTGATCCTTCCCATCGCGGCGGGCTTCGAAGATCTGCGCCGCCTTTTTATTGATATCGACGATCTTTCCATCCGACCAACGGCTGATCACGAGGGCGACGGGCGAGGCCTCAAAGAGGAGACGAAAGTTTTCGATGCTTTCTTCAAAGAGGTTCGTCCGCTCCTCGATGACTTGGTTGAGGATGCGCTGTTCTCTCTCGGCGCGCTTCGCCCGCTCTTCAACGAGCGCGCCGAGCTCGGCGATGGTGTTGTTGACGAGAAAGATAAGAACGTCGATGGAATCGCCTCGACCATCGCGCGGCACTTCCACCGTGAAATCACCCTCGGCGACGCGGATGAGCGCTTCGGAGAGTCGCTCCGCCATCTCATCGAGCCTTCGCTCCCTTTGCCGCGTCTCTTCAACTATCCGCTCGATCTCCTCAGCGATGGCGTTGAAGAAGAATGCGAGCGCATCGTCGTCCCCCCGATCCATGCGGCGTGGCATTCGGTACGAAAAATCCCCCTGTGAGAGCGCGATGAGGGCGTCTGCCAACATTTGAGGGAGGGCGGGCTTCATGGATCTTAGGCGAGGCTACGGAGCCAGGCCTTCGCTTCCTCGACGGAGGAGAAGAGACGGGTGGGGCAAGGCGGAGGACTCAACTTGAGGAAGATGGAGCTGACGGCGCGGCCAAATGGGGTGCGATAGACGAGCGCGTAGCCGAGCTGGCGCGAGGGATCGGGAAGGTCGCGATAGACACGCCGCGCGCCTGTGTCTTGATCGGCAACTCGATCGGCAAAGACGATGACTCCTGCCGGCCGTCCGGTGCGGGTGATGTAGTCGAGCTGAAGTTCGACGCTCTGCCGCGCTGTATGTTCGTTGTCGGTCGAACCGTCGAAGGGGACCACGGCGAGAATGCCCGGTTCGACCTCGTAGAAGTCCGCATTGTCGGTGACGCCGATATGGGTCCAAGTGGAGACGTCGATTTTCATCGGTTCTCGTTCATCGGGTTGGGGTCAGCGATTTTCAGGCGGCCGAAGGGTGTCGATCCATGCGAGAGCGCTTGAGGGCGCCTCAAAAACACGTGTTGGGATCTTCGGTCGGCTCAGGCCCGTAAAGAAGCTCGCGATGGCGCGCGCAAGGGGCTTTTCGGCGATGAGCGCGGCGCCGAAAGCGAGCTTGGGATCCATATGCGTCGCATAGATGCGCCGCGCGTCTGCATCCTGTGAAGTGAGGCTCGTGATCATCACGAGGAAGGCACAACGATGCCCCGCGTCGCGGGCGAAGTTCATCTGGAATTCGACGTTTTCCCATGCGGATGCGCCATCATCCCTCGAGCCGACGTGCGGATACACCACGACGACATCCTTCCCGATCAAATAATAGCGGGTGTTCACCGTCTCGCCCAAAGGCGTCCACTCAGGCGGAATCGGTCGTGCAGAAGAAGGAGACATCACGGGGTTGAACATTCGGCTCTTGAGCCGTTCTCTTCGGGAATATGAGCATAAAGCGTCATAGATTCAAACGAAACTTCATGGAGACTTATCCCCGCACGAAAAATCGCGCTCTAGCGCTCATCGCCCGCTGAAATAAGCGCTGATTATCTGTAAGTCAGCTTACTTGAATGCGCTTCCTCCATGCCATAAACGCGACCGTTGAGCTAGTGTATCGACGAAGAGGATGCGTGCTGCGCGCACTAAGCGCTTCGCTGAGGTTCGCTCTCTCGGCACGGTCGGTTCATGTGTTTCCATATGAGGGAACAGCGGAATTTTGTGTCGTGCTTGCGCGTCCTCCGGCCTTCACCGACAGCTGCGCGGCCCCTCCGCGTCAACCTAGGTCCCGTTCTCCACTTGCGCCGCTGAGACGCGATCGGTCGGTCTTCGAAACCGATTTTGTACGGCCAAATGCGATCGCATCGAAGAGGGCCAACCTCGATATCCATGCGAAAAATCACGCTTTGAATCGAAGGAGAAGACGTAAGAGCGATCTGGAGATCGAACGGAGAGCTCCGCATTGCTTCCTCCGATAAATCAAGCGCGCATTTCGGTTGACCGAGCTCCAACTTTCGAAATGCCCGCTCGACCGAGGGGTAGACAAGGTGTTTACCGAAGAGGCGCGCAAAAAGCCGAATT
>JAAZAH010000148.1 GCA_012514415.1 Sandaracinaceae bacterium | reverse complement strand
GGCCGCCAAGAAGACGGCGACGAAGAAGACGGCCGCGAAGAAGACGGCGACCAAGAACGCCGCTCCGAAGAAGGCCGCTCCGAAGAAGGCGGCAGCTAAGAAGACTCCGGCGAAGAAGAAGACCACCAAGGTCGCTCCGCCGAAGCCGAGCACCGACAGCCCGAGCTGAACGTATGGGCCGCCGCCGAAAGGCTCGGCGGCCCAGGCGGGTATCCCCCCCTTTTTGGCTCTCACGAAAAAGACTCCGCCCCTTGCGTCGTCGCGGGGCGGAGCGCCGGTGGTTTGCCACTGTGAGGGCGGGCTCTTGATCCGCTCAGCGTTTCTCTGTGCCTAGGAGCCGCTGCAGGCGCTCGGATTCGCGCTGAATCAAAAGAGTTTTCTCGCGGAGGAGTCTCACCGCGCCATCCGCACTGCCGCGCGGCTTTCGGATGTAGCGTCGTTCGGTGTACTGGATCTCCGCGCTCGACTCCTTCGCGAACGTACTGAAGTGATGCGCGAGCATGGCCGCGTCGAGGAGGGTCTCGTGGGGGACGCTTCTTTTTTCGGTCTGCACGATGACATGCGATCCGGGGGCACCGCGAAGATGAAAGAAAAGATCGTGCGGGCGCGCAAGCTTCATGGTGAGCTGATCGTTGTCGCGTGCGGAGCGCCCCACGTGAATGAGAAAGCCGTCGATGGAGCGGAAGGTCCGATACGGGACGCGCCCTTTGCCCGTCTCCGCCTTCTTGGGGGCATCGGGATCATTTTGGCGGGAGCGCATCGCTTCATCGAGCTCATCCTCCGACATCGCGCCGATGGACGCCTCGAGGGCGCGCAGCCGTTCGAGTCGCTGCTTCTCTGTTTTTGCGCGCTTTATGGCGATCTCGTAGCCTCGCTCAAGCCTCTTTGCTTGATGAAAGCGCCCGTCGATCTCTTCATCCAGTGTCGCTTTGGGATTTCGAACGAATTCGAGCGTTTCGCCGCTCGCCGTCTCCAGCTGGAGCCTACCCTGGACATTTCCAGTCGATTTGAGCCGGTGGCGATGAATCAATAATGTCTCGGCTTCGAGCCGCAGCTTTCCGGCACTCTCCGCGCGTGCTGCGTCGCTCTCAATCGCGCGAAGCTTCCGTTCGCTCTTCTTTATCTCTCGCTTCAATACCTTTCGAAGTCGTCCCTCTTTCAATGCCCGGGGGGAGCGATCAAACTTTGAATTCTCTGCCTTATTGGAGAGCTGTGAGAGCTCGATCTCTTCGCTCGTTTCTGGAGGAATCAATCGACGATCTCCGAGGATGAACTTCCCACCTCGATAGATGGTGATATTTCCGTTTTGGCGAAATAATAAGATCAGATTTTCGGCGCCTCCAAACTCGAGGACGACCGTGTGCCCGCGGGTCGATATGCGAAGGAGCGGGCGGCCTTTCACGAGTCTTCGAAGCTGGGTTCCGAAGGGCGTGATGGGCGGAGAGTCCGGCCGAGTCTCGAGAAGCGAGATCTGGGGCGGCGTCCCCGAAGCCACGTAAAGGAAGGCCTTTTCTCCTAGAGCGTAGAGCTCGAGCGCGAGCGCACCCTCCGCGGGGATATGAAGGCCTTGGCAGCGCGCGGGGAGCCTCAAACGCGCTCACCCCTCCGGGACGAGAAGCGGCCGAAGCGCGGCGGCTTCCTGAACCGAGCGTTCGCTCAAAATGGAGATATAGAGGGATTGAATCATCCGTGATTGAATCAAGGGCAGAAGCTCGTACGCGGTTGACGTGGTGAATCGGCGTCTGCCGCCGATCGCTTCGAGCCGAAAATAGAAAGACGAGCCCTCTGGGAGCACTTCCTCATTGAGCGGATTTAGGGCGAGCGAAACACCGAGCTTCTCCGCGAAGGGAGCGGCGATTTCGAGATCCCAGAGCCCGCCGGGTTGCCAGAAGAGGGCGACCTCCTCGGCTGCGGTTCGAAGCGCCTCGAGGTAGCGCGCGAAACGATCGCGGTCGCGCTGTCCTGTCGAGAGGCGCCCTGCGGTGGGGAGGACGATGGCCGAGGCCTCCGCGGCTTGGGCGGCGCGTCCGAGCCATTCGATCCCTTCGCGCTGGGAGTCGTCGAGCGAAAAAGCCGCCTCGCCGCTTCCGATGGCGCGGAGCGGCGCGACAAGGCTCACCGTGAAATCCTCGCCCACGCTGCCTCTCCAGCGCGCGAACGTCTGGGGACGGGGCAAAGTGCTTGGAAAGCGGAGCTCGGCAAAATCGAGCGCCGATTGATATTTCGGACCGGGGGGACGCTCTACGCTGGCGCCGATGAAAAGTTCCATGGGGCCTCAGCCTAGCAGGCTTCAGGGAGATGCTCTAAAAGGAAGAGGTCGAATGCGAGCGTCGCTGCGGGTCCGGTTTTTCCTCCTCCGAAGATCGGCTCTTTTATGGGCCGTATTGAGCCTCATCAACCCGCGATGTTCTGGGCCGACTGCACGCACGGCTCAGGCGGATGATTGGTCGATCCGCGGTCCGTCCGGGTCGGATCGCGGCCCGCGTGGTTCCTCGAGCGCTGTCCGGCCACGACCCCGTGCGCCCCAGCTCCCGCGCGAGGAGCGCGTTTATCGGGAGGCGCTCGCGGATCCGCTTTCCGAGATTCTCGTCGATGAGCTCATCGCCATCGAGCGCGGAAGGGGCGGCATCGATGCGCTGAGGGCGCGGCTTGTCGGCGAGGCGGATGAGCGCAGCCGCGTTCTGCTTGCGCTCATCGACTATCGCGAGGCGGACGAAGTGGGGCGCGACAGAGCGGTGGAGCGCCTCGAGCACCTTGCGGCGAACGGCGAGCGACTTGCTGCGGTTGCCCTCGCTCAAATCGCTGGGAAGCGCGCGGATACGGTACGCGAGAGGATGCACTTGCGGCGAGCCATCGAGCTCTCGCCACCAGGAGCCGAGAAGGATGAACTTCGCGAACGACTCGCGCGCCGCGCGCTCGATGCTCGGGATCTCGACGAAGCGCGAAGCGAGGTCGAAGCGCTCATGGAAAGCAGACCACGCGACGCGGATCAGCGCGCTACGTGGGCGGGCGAGTTTGCGTCCGCGGGCGCGCACGAGGACGCAAAACGATGGATCGACACCGCGATTGCACTTCGCCGAGGAGACATGCGGAGCCTTATCCCCCTCCGCATCGAGCGTGCGCGCATTCTTCACGGTGCCGGAGAGAGTGAAGCCGCGCTTGGCGAGGTCGAAGGGCTACTAAAACAGGCGACAAGCGCAGCGTACCGCATGAGCCTTTATGAGCTCGAGCTCGAGATCCACCGCGCGCTCGGTACCCTCGAGGACCTCGCCGATCGCCACGCCTCACGTCTTGATCTCGATGCCGCGATTTTGGGCGCCCGGCTCTATGAAGAGCTCGGCCGCGACGAAGCGGCGTCCAAGGCGTACCGGCGCGCACTTCGATCTCGCCCCGGCGATCGCGATCTGCGTGCGGCTTACGCGCGCCTCCTCGCGCGGATGGGGCGAATCGACGACGTCCTTGGACAGTACGAGAGGCTCGTTCGCGAGACGCGGAGCGATCCCTATTTCACTCGTGAACTCGCCCTTCTTTACGATCGACGTGGCCGCCGCGCGGACGCGATCGCGCTTTTTGAGCGCGCCGTAAAACAAGCGCCCCGCAGCGTCGAGCTTGCACGCGTCGAAGCCGAGGTTCGCGAGTCTTTTGGAGATCTCGAAGGAATGCGAAATGCGCTCGAGAGATGGAAGCGCGCCGCCCCGCGGGATCCGGAGCCGAGGATCGTTCTTGCCGCGAGCCACCTCGCCGAGGGGGCGGAGGAGAGGGCGGTCGCCGAGCTGAAGCCTCTTGCGCCGCGTGGTGCAGCCGCTCCTGATGCCGCCATCGAACTTGCGCAGATCTACCTCGATCTCGATCTCGTCGACCACGCCGAAGCGCTCCTCCGCGAAGTGCTCGCGCGGGTTGGAGCGCGCGATCCGCGCGAGCGGGAGGTGCGGCTCCTACTCGCCGAGGCCTTGATCCGTCCGCGCCCTCGCTCCCCCGCACTCCGTGGCCAGCGACGTGCAGAGGCCATCGCGATTTATGAGTCGATCCTCAAAGACGGGAAGACTCCCTCGGATCAGCTCCAGCGTACGAGGCGTCTTCTGGCTCGTCTCCTCAAGGAAGATCGCAGGCTCAGCCCGACGATTGCGCTCCTCGAAGCCCGCCTCGAGCAAGATCCGAAGGATGAAGCGACCCGGCTTATGTTGATCGAGGCGTATCTCGCGCGTGGTGATGCGGATTTACCGAAGGCGGCTGCGCTCCTCGAAAGCCGAGACGAGGGCGCGACGGAGAACGGCGCTCAAGCCACCATCGAGAGGCTCGAACGGCTCATCGAGATCCGTCAGCGCGAGGGCGCGAGAGAGGAGGAGATGGCGCTCATCAAGGAGCTCATCGAGCTCGAGCCTTCGCGCAGCGACACGCGAATCGAGCGCGTGATCGAGCTTGCAACCGCGCTCTATCTCGATGAAGAAGCCCTTCACTACGCGGAGATGGCGACCCGCCGAAATCCACGCGATGCGGCTGCGCACAAGCGCCTCGGGGCATTCTATCTTGAAAGGAGCCGACTCCATGACGCGGCGGGCGCATACAAAAAGGCGCTCGCGCTCGATGAGTTCGATCTCGAGACGCTCGAGGCGCTTGGCCGAATCGCCCTCCGTATGAACTCCCGCGATGAGGCACGCGACTATGCGCTTCGGATGCTGCGCTTGAGTGGGGATGACGATCGAATCCGCGCAGCGGGTCTGATGGCGCTTCGGCTCTCAAGCCGCGTGGATGAGCTTGAGGAGCTCGAGCGCATGCTGGTTTCGGTTTCATCGGGCGTCGGCGCGAACCGCGTGCACCGGAGTCTCCTTCTGCCCATCTACGAAGCACTCGCGCGGATGGAAGGCGCTGAGGTCGATCGCCAATCTCTTGGCCGGCGGGCCCTTGGGTTTTTGATCGAGCAGCTTTTTGACGGCGATCCATCGACGATTCGGCGCTCGCTTGCCCTTCTCGCCGAGCTCGCTCCGAGTGGCGCCGGGGATGCGATCATGCGCTTTTCGCGATCGGACGCCGATGCGGGTCTTCGAGCCGAAGCGCTTCTCACCTATGCGCGCCTTGGCATTCCGATTTCGAAGAGCGATGCAAACGCGTTCCTCTCATCGGAGGTGCCGAGGCTGAGACGCGCCGCCGCGTGGCTCATCCACCAGCGCGGTGATGGCCCAAGCCGTCGCGCCCTGCTCGATTCACCTGACGCCGAGATCCGCGCGCTCGGTTTCCTCTCGTTCTTCCATCGTCCGGACGTGGTGCTCCGCGAGAAGATTCTTGCCGCGGTTGAAAGTGGAGAGACCACTGAGCTCCGCGCATCGGCGACGCTCGCGCTTTCGAGGCTCGGCGTCGAAACCGATGTGCTTCGGATTACGGCGAAAGCCTATGCATCTTCACCCATCGAACGCGCGGCCGCCCTCTACGCATTGCAATTCGCTGCTTTCGGGGACCCGAGGCGCGCGGAGACGAACCCGCGAGACGGAACGAGTGCCTCGAACCGTGAGGCTCTGAACGAAGAGGCACTTCTTGCGCTCTTAGTGGCTCGCCTCGATCCCGATCCGGCCCTTCGCGAGATCGCCGATGCGGCGCTCCGCCTAACGTACCGGATCCCAGATTCGCTCGGGGAGGAGCCGCGCTCGCGGAGCATCCTTCAGCGGATCGTCGAGCCGCCGCTGCGCGATCGATGGGCGCCTGCACACATGAGCCGCGCAGCAAGCGGAGGCGACGCGCCGGCCCCCTTGTCGTACGGTCGGGATACGATGATCCAAGCGGTGCGAATTGCTCTCCACGGATCGACCGAGAGGGCGATTTCGGCGATGCGCGAACTTTTGAGACCCGAAGAGGATCCGTGGGCGTTCCCCGCATCGCTGACCGAGACGATCGTCGATGCGATGACCAACGAACTCAATGCACTTCTCCTTCGGGATGAGACGGAGATCCGCGCCCGCGCTGCCGCGCTCCTCACAAGGGCATCCTCAGATGAGACTCACGCCGAGCTCATTGAAGATCTTTGGCGCCGCGGCGATGAAGAAACGCTTCGGCGTGCACTCGTCTCTATCGCCCAAAGGGTGATCGCCGCGCCGGGACCTCGGCTCATCGCGCTTCTTCAGGAGATCATTGAAGAACCGTCGGATAAAAATCGAGCTCGATTCGCGCGAGAAGGCGCGAGGGGCGAGATCGGCTCATCCAGCCCATGGCCTGTCCGACAGGCGGCAATCCTTGCGCTTCGGCGGGCCTCGTCCGAGGAGCTCGGCGCTTTCTTCGAGAAAATTGCTCGGCGTGATACACATGCCGTGGTGCGCGCCGAGGCGGTCTCGGCGCTCGCTTCGATACCGTCCTCGCGGGGACGCTTGAGCGAACTCAGCGAGGATCACCCCGATCCGTGGATCAGGGAGCAGGCAAAGAACGCGATCTATGGCTCAATCAATTGACCTCGGGCTCAGGCTTGCTTTACAACAGGCTGCCAAGGCCCAAGCGGACTCGGAATGAACGATTATTTAGGCATCGTCTGTCATCAATGCGCGGCGTTCAATCCGATGGGGACGACGAGCTGTGAGCAATGCTCCTCGGCTCTCCAAGGAGTTGGCGGCGAGGCGTCCGGTGCGGTGGAGGATTCGATGGAGCAGGCGCGAAATTTCATCTGTCAGCAATGCTCGAACCCGGTTCCCTCAGGACATAAATTCTGCGGAACATGCGGTGCGCCTGTCCCCGACGCTGTAAAATCGGCCGGGACGAGTTATTTCAGCCCCGTCCAGGATGAAGCGAAGGCGCGGCTCGTATTGGTTCGCGGCGAAGGCGGCGTCGAAGGGCTGACCTACGTTGTCGCATCGGATTATATCGCCGGGCGCGACGAGGGTGAGATCGTTTTCCCCGACGATCGCTTTGTGAGCCCGCGCCACGCGAGCTTCCGATACGAAGGCGAGACGCTGCACGTCTACGAAGGCAGCATCAACGGCGTCTTCATCCGCCTCCGTGCGCCCGCGGTTTTGCGCGCAGGGGAGACCTTCCGCGCAGGCGAGCAACTCTTTCGCGTCGAGCCGATGCCACCCGAGGAAGAGATGCGCGCCCCGGACGGGACGATGTTTTACGGCTCGCCCGCGCGACCAGGACATTTCCGCATCGTGCAGATCCTCGAAGGCGGCGTCGATGGCCTCGTCTTCACTTCACGAGAGCCGAGCTGCATCATCGGTCGTGAAGACTCCGATCTGAACTTCGCAGTCGATATCTACATGAGCCGTCAACATACGCGCGTCTCGATCCAGCCCGATGGAACCTTCCTCATCGAGGATCTCGAGAGCCGCAACGGCACGTACACGCGGATCGCCTCTTCGCTCGCACTTGAAGACGGCGACTATCTCTTTCTCGGCCGAGAGCTCCTTCGCGTGGAGCTGAACCATGCCTGAGTTGCGCCGCGTGCCTAAGATGGACCGAACCCCGCACTCATTTTCGCTCGCGCTCTACCAGAGGAGGCCAAGGTGATCGTCTGCCCGCAATGCGCTAAGGAAAACCAAGACCACTATAAGTTCTGCCTCGGATGTGGCGGCGAGCTGCCGCGTGATGTTGCGCGTAAGGAGAATCAGTTTCGCGCGCCCACGCCGGCTGAGGGGATGGAAGCTGCTTCGCGACCTTCTCAATGCCCGCAATGTGGCTCCGAGGTTCCCGCGAATTTTAAGTTCTGCGGAAGCTGCGGCCATGTGATGAAGAGCGAGGGCGCGCCCGAGCCCGCTCCCCCTGCGGCAGAAGCGCCGAGTGAGCGCTTCGCCGGAGGGCCGATCGGCGCGTTCATCCACCTTCAGCCCGATGGAAGCCCTGGCGCGCGGATCGAGCTCACCGATGGGATGATCCTCGGTCGGAATTCGGGCGGCGTCTTCGAGGGCGATCTCTATGCGTCTCCCGACCATCTTCGGGTGAGTTCCGCCGTTCCTGGGGTTGCCATCGAAGATCTCGGTAGCGTCAACGGCGTCTTCCTACGACTGACGCCCGAGGTCCCTTATCCGCTCAAGGATGGAAGCGTTTTCCGCATCGGTCAGGAGATCATTCGTTTCGAGGCGATCCCTCCGGTGACCGAGGGTGAGACGGCGGTTCTAGGGAGCCCGAATCCGGGCTTCTTGGGCCGGCTTGCGCTGGTGACGGGCCCGAATCGCACCGGAAATTGCTTCTGCATTCCGCCCGAAGGTCTGCACCTTGGTCGGGAGCGCGGCGATATCATCTTCCCTGACGATGGCTACGTCTCGGGACTCCACTGCCGCGTGCATTATCAGAACGGCGAGGTCGTGCTGACGGATCTCGGGAGCTCGAACGGCTCGTATCTCTGCCTACGGGAAAAGACGGTCGTCCAACCCGGCTCGCTCCTGCTCGTGGGGCAGCAGCTGCTCAGTGTCGCCTAGGGTGAGGTCAGGTGTTCTCGTCCCCGCCCTCACCTTGAGGATCGAGGATGTCGTTGACGGAAGGAAGCTTCCGGATCTCGTTCATGCCGATCTTCACGCAGCGCTGAACGATCCACGATAGTGAGCGGTCGAGACGTGCGGCCTCGTGTTGGATGTCTTTGAGCATCGCCTCGGGGAAATAGAGGCTCTGCTTACGTTTATCGGTCCCCGACATAGGTTCACTCCTTTTGGTGATTTTGATGGTGATTCAGGTGGTACGTCCTGTCGGCAATCACCTGCCTTTATCAGGTAGCGTAGTACAAATTCCGATAGAATGCCTTGATCGTCATGGTGAGATAACGCCCAACGTGAGCAATTGTGCTCCATAAGCGGCTTGGTGAGTATACGGGAAGCGCCTGAGGGGGGCGTTTGGAGTCCTTGTCCGAGGTGTCGCCCTGAGAAGTGCCCAGTCTCACCTGAACGTGCATGCAGTGTCGCCGCGATAAGCGGCAGCTCCGATTCATCCCGGTTGGCAATCCCCAGCGCATCCGATCTACCATACGGGCGTTGTCCCGGATTCAATCCCTCACCCTCCTTTTCATCGGAACGCTGCTCGGCAGTGTGCTCACGGTTACAGCCGATCGCGGCGCCTCGCCCTTTCTCGCCATCGGTCGTGTCGTCGGACTGATCGAACGCGAATACGTCCTTCCCGTTGAACCCGAGACGCTGAAGGACGGCGCCATCCGCGGCATTGTCGAAAGCCTTGATGTGCACTCGGCATATTATTCCGCGGAGCAATACCGTCTCTTTCGCACCGACATGGAAGGAAGCTTCGTCGGCATCGGCGTGAGCATCGGGGTGAAAGACGGTTTCCTCGAGATCCTGAGTGTGTTTGATGGCGGACCGGCGGCGCGTGCGGGGCTGCTCCCGGGCGACCGGATCCTGACCATCGATGGAATGGGCGCGCGGGATATGCGCATCGAAGAGGCCGTGAGCCGGGTGCGGGGCGAGCCCGGCACCTCGCTCGTGCTCACTGTGCGCCGCGAGGAGGTCGAGGGCGATCTTCGCTTCGAGCTCGAGCGCGGAAGGGTGAACGTGCCCATCATCAAGAAGAGGGAGCTTCCGGATGGGCTCCTTTATCTCTCACTTGCGTCCTTTCCCGAGGGAAGCGCCGAGAGGGTGAAAAAGCATCTCGAGGAAGCGAGGCAAAGCGGCGCGCTTCGTGGGCTTCTCCTTGATTTGCGCGACAATGGCGGCGGTTTGATCTCTGAAGCGGCCGCGCTCACGAGCCTTTTTGTGCGCCGAGGCGTGATTGTCACAACGAGAGGGCGGGACGGCCGGGTGGTGAGTGAGTACCAAGCGCGTGGAAAGAGCACATATACCGGCCTTCCTATCGTCGTCCTCATCAATGGCCGATCCGCCAGCGCCGCCGAGATCGTCGCCGCTGCGCTGAGCGATCATCGCCGCGCCAAGCTCGTCGGATCCCGTAGCTTCGGAAAGGGGAGCGTGCAGAGGATGATCGAGCTCGACGATGGTTCGGCGATCAAACTCACGACGGCCCTCCATCATCGGCCGAATGGAGAGACGATTCAGGCGATCGGCGTCGAGCCCGATCTCGTCGTCCCGCGCGTGAAGCCGCAGGCTTTTGCCTCGGCCATCGTCGAGGAGCCTAGCGGCGGCGAGGCGCTCCTCGAGCGTCATCTCGAGCTTCGGCAAGAAGAACGGCCGGGGCGGGATGCCCGCTCCAAAGCGCTCTTCCCCGAAGATCTCCAGGCGCGGATCGGCTATGAGCTGCTAAGAAGTGAGGCCCGCTGAGCGTCGAAGCGTCACGAAGCTGAGCGCGGGGTCCTCGCCCTTTTGCCGCTCGACCTCGACGAAATCCCTTGGGATTTCCGGAAAGTACGCGTCACCTTCGTATTCGGCGTCGATCTGGGTGAGGATCAGCTCGGTGACCTGCGGGAGCGCTTTTTCGTAGAGGGAGGCGCCGCCGATGATGAACGGCTCCGGATCGATCGCGTAGGCGGCCTCGAGCGCCGCGTCAAGATCGCGGAAGGTCCTCGTCCCTTCCGGGCCTTCGAATCCGCTCGCGCTCAAGATGAAATTCTCGCGCCCGGCGAGGGGGCGGCCGATCGATTCGAAGGTTTTTCTCCCCATTAGGATCACATGTCCCATGGTCTTTTCGCGAAAATGGCGAAGGTCCTCGGGATAGTTCCAAGGCAGCGTATTTTCGGCGCCGATCAGCCGATTTCGGTCGAAGGCGACGATGAGCTTGAGCGGCCTCATACGGCGACCGGAGCCTTGATCGGCGGGTGAGGATCGTACCCGACCAGCTCGAAATCCTCGAAACGAAAGCCATCGATGGATTCGGGCGTCCGGAGGATGCGCATCTCGGGGAGCGGTCTCGGATCGCGGCTGAGCTGAAGCTGCGCCTGCTCGAAGTGATTGTGATAGAGGTGCGCATCGCCGAGCGTATGGACGAAATCACCCGGCTCAAGGTCTGTGAGGCGCGCGATCATCATCGTGAGGAGGGAGTAACTGGCGATGTTGAATGGCACACCGAGGAAGACGTCGCCGCTTCGCTGGTAGAGCTGGCAGCTCAATTTCCCATTGGCGACATAGAACTGAAAGAGCGTATGGCACGGAGGGAGCGCAACCTTATCCGCCTCGAGGGGGTTCCACCCCGTGACGAGGAGACGCCTGCTATTGGGATTGGTGCGGATCTGAGCGATAAGCTGAGCGATCTGATCGACGCCGTCGCGGCGGGGGTTGCCATTTTCGTCGTAGCTCGCTCCGAAATTGCGCCATTGATGGCCGTAGATCGGACCGAGATCGCCCGGCTCCCGACCAAAGCGCGCGGTCTGTTCGGCCGTCGCCCACTCATCCCAGATGGTCACCCCTGCAGCTTGGAGCGAGGCCACATGCGTCTCGCCGCGTAAGAACCAGAGAAGCTCGTGAATGATGGAGCGGAGGTGGACCTTCTTTGTCGTCAGAAGGGGAAATCCTTCGGCGAGGTTGAAGCGCATTTGGTGCCCGAAGACGCTGCGCGTCCCGGTTCCCGTGCGATCGTCGCGATCGACGCCGTCGCTCAGGAT
>JAAZAH010000147.1 GCA_012514415.1 Sandaracinaceae bacterium | reverse complement strand
ACGCGCAGTGGACCGCCGCAAACCCTCGGAAAACAAGGCGGAAACGACAAGGCCCGCACCAGCATCACCAGCGAGGGCCTTGTAAAGCGAAAGCCCCAGACGGACTCGTCTGGGGCTTCATGAGCTCCGGAAACAGGACTCGAACCTGTGACCAATCGATTAACAGTCGACCGCTCTACCTACTGAGCTATTCCGGAATAGGGACGCGAATCCTAGCGAAACTCGCGTTCATGTCAAGCAGACGTCATTTTTTTCCTCGTTCGACCGCAAAATCCAATGAAAATTGCGGCTCGCGAATGCCGATTCTGGCTACACGCCGGCGCCAAGCTCTGCTAAACGCACACCTCGCCACTCGAATCCACCTATCCTTTTCCACTCGCTCCCAACCGCTCTCATCCTACGAACCTTAGGAGTGTGATATGCCTAGCCCCCTCGTCTCGATCCTCACGGGAAGCCCCAACGACCTTAAAATCGTCGTCAAAGCACGCGAAACCCTCGACGCACTCGGCATCCCGAACGATCTCCGCGTCCTCTCCGCCCATCGAAGCCCCGTCGAGACCGTTCAATATATCGAGAACGCCGAGGCCGCCGGGGTCGAGGTCTTTATTTGCTGCGCTGGGATGGCCGCGCACCTCGCCGGCGTCGTCGCCTCCCATACCGTTCGCCCCGTCATCGGCGTGCCCCTCGACTCAGGTAAGATGAGCGGCCTCGACGCCCTCCTCTCGACCGTGCAGATGCCCCCCGGCATCCCCGTCGCCACCGTCGCCGTTGACGGCGCCGCAAACGCCGCCTACCTCGCCGCGCGCATCGTCGCCGCCACGCGTCCCGAGATCCGTGAGCGCCTCACGGCCGATCTCGAAAAAACGAAGTCCGAGCGCTACGACTCACCCGACCTCTCGACGAAGAGCCGCGCGGATGAGACGCACCCTTCGAAGCTCGGCTGATCCGCGTTCGACCCCAAGGCGGCCGGTCCATCGACTCAGTCCGCCTCGATGGCTGAAAGCGCCTCCCTCACGCTCGGATATCGGAACTCGAAACCCGCATCGAGGAGTGCTTTCGGCCTGACGCGTTGACTCGAAAAAAGGAGCTCACGGCTGGTCTCCTTCCCCAGCATGAGCCCAAGCGCCCATCTCGGTGCGCGCATGATCGCGGGGCGGCCCAACACCTCCCCGTACACGCGCGTGAATTCGCGGTTCGTCAGTGGCTCCGGGAGCGTGAGGTTCACTGGCCCCTCGAGCTCCGCCCTTGCGATGAAAAGAATCGCCTCGACGAGATCCTCGAGATGGATTGGGCTCATCCATTGAGCGCCCTCGCCGAGAGGCCCGCCGAACCCCGCCCGCATGATGGGCCGAAGGCGAGCGAGGAGGCCGCCCTCTTTGGCCAACACGAGCCCAATCCGCCCGAGCGCCACGCGGACGCCAAGCGAACGCGCCTTCAGCGCCTCAGCCTCCCAATCCACACAGAGCTCCGCCAAAAAGCCTTCGCCAGGCGCATCGGTTTCATCGAGGATCTCGTCGCCGCGATCGCCATAGATCCCTACCGCGGACGCCGAGATGAGCATTCGTGGCCTCCGCTCGAGACGCGCCATCTCGCGTAAGAGAAGCGCCATCGAATCGATGCGACTCGCCCGAATCGACACCTTCCGCTCCGCCGTGAACCGGCCCGATGCGATGCTCTCACCCGCAAGGTGAATCAGGAGATCGAGCCCTTCCATAAACGCCGGATCCACCCAGCCCTCGGGCGCTTCGTCCGAACCAAGCTCCCATCGATGTGTGCCCGACGCCCCACGAGAAAGTGTCCGCACCGAAGCCCCCTCGCGCTCCCATGCCGCAACGAGCGCGCGCCCAATCATCCCGGTCGCACCGGTGATACCCACCACCGCACCCCTTAGCGTACTCATCGCTTCTCTTTCACACGGAATGCTCAAGGTGTCACGATCTCTTCTTCCTCGAGCTCACCCCTTTCTTCAATTCCTTTCTTCAATTCCTCCGCTCCCCTTTTACGCTCCTCAGACGCATTCTCCGCGCCAAACTCGCCCGGCCCCTTGGGATCACGTCGCTTTGTGCCCCCATTTGGCACCTCACCATTTGCGGATAAAGCCCGGAGCGGATGAAGTCGACCGATCAATTTTCCGGTTCTTTCGCCGTTCGCTTGGCCCCAAGGCCCCTCTATCGGCTATGGTTCCACCGCTTCATGGAACTGCTCTTCATCCGAAACGAACCCGTTGATTCCCGCACAAGCCCCGGGCTCTCCCTCGAGCGCATCCTTCAGCGGCGCGATCATAAGGTTTCCTTATTGCTCCCGCTTCTCGATCCCGAGGATCCCGCGCTCCGGAGTTTTGCGCGGCGGCTGATTACCGTTCAGGTCGAACTCGACGGCGAAACGCACGAGCTCAGCATCCTCACCGGACGCGATCGCGACGGAATCGAGCGCACGTATCTTGCGCATCCCGGATTTGAAGGTGGGCTCGACGAGGCGCACGAGATCCTCTTCGCCCGCGCCGCCGTCAACTACCTCGGTGAGAACGAATCGGTCGTCGACATCGTCTATGGAGCGGATCACGTCGGAGCACTCGCCCTTCGTCAGCTGCAGATCGAGGACGACGCGGCAATCCGCATCCTTCTCGTCCACGACTCGCCCATCCCCGAAAAAGACGCCCTCCTCGCGGCCGACGCCATCTTCGCGAGCCGCGAGGCGCTGCTCGATGCCGTCGATGCCGCGCTTGGAGATGATCGCGCCGAGCGCATCCTTCGCCTGCTCACGCCCTCGCTCGACCAAGCCGAATGGAATCCGCTCACGGATCCCGCGCTTAAGAGCCGCTTCGATCCGCTCGACCTCCGCGGTAAGGCCGCGTGCAAAACCGCCCTTCAGCGCGAACTCAGTCTTCCGATCCGAGACGATATCCCGCTCTACGGCGTCGTGGCGAGTGACGAGGATACCGCGGGACTTGAGCTTCTCATCGAGATCGGACCCGAGCTGCTCAAAAACGACGTCCAGCTCATCGTGCATACCGACGCGCGTGGCGAGCTGATCGGCGCCCTTGAAGAGCTCTGGGATCATTTCCCCGATCGACTTCAGATTCGAACCGGCCGAGACGACGCGTTTATCCACCAGCTGATTGCGGGCGCCGATCTTCTCCTACTCCCCATTGAGCGCGGCGACGATCTCCTCCTCGCCCTCGCGGCGCAGCGCTATGGAACGCTCCCTATCGTCTCGAAGGCGGCGCCTATTGCCGATGCCCTCGTCGATATCGATCCCGCGATCCAGTCGGGCAATGCCTTCATCTTCGGGCGGCTCGAGCGCGAGGAGCTTCTCGCCGTCCTCCGCCGGGCACGAGGTGCCTTCGAATATCGAGATAGGCTCAAGCGGCTCATTCAGCTCGCGATGCGCATCGAGCAATCGCAAGAGCGCGCCGCCGAATTTCACGAGCATCTCATCATCGAGCTCATCGAGCGGGGCGAAACGCCGGCCGCTTGATTCGGCGTGCTTTTTCCCGAATCCCCTCAGGGGATGGTCGAGGGATCGCGTAGCTTTTGCTTCGGCAGTTTCGCGTCGCTCTCCCGGAGATAGAGCGGCGCGAGCGCGTCGAGATCGCTCGGCCCCTCGGCTTCATAGACGCGCTTCGCCTCGAAGGCGATTGCTGAGCCGCGGATAAGTGAGCTGCCTCCCGGGAGCGCGAGTTTCGATGGAAGCGACGCGCCGACGAGCGTAAAATCTCGCCCGCCTGTGGCGGCGATCACGTCCTCCTCAAGCGCTTCGAGTTTGCCGAGGCGCGGCGCGATCGGTGTACGCGCGGGACCTCGCTCCGAAGAAAGCTCGTAAAGCGCCCCAAAATGCTCGCCCCTCCCCGCGGGTTGGATCGCGGCCACCAGACCGCCCGAAGGCGCGGCGCTTCGAGCAAGACCTAAAAGCGAGCTTATCCCCACGATGGGGAGATCGCGGGCGAGGGCGAGCCCCTTGGCCGTCGCGATGCCGACGCGCACGCTCGTAAAGCCCCCTGGACCCACGCCGACGGCGACGAGATCGATCGAATCCTTTGGCGCGTCGCTCAGAGCAAAGGCCGCTTCGAGCGCCTGCATCGAGCGCTCGCCATGGGCACGCTCTGCATAGAAGCTCAGCTCGACGAGGATCTCCTCGCCGTCGACGATCGCGACCGTGCCGGTGTTGAATGAAGTATCGAGGGCGAGGATTCGCATCGAGCTTGACCCTTCCATTGGCGGAGACTAGCGTTTGTCGCGTCGACGCGCTCGATCAATCTGGGAATGGAGCGCGCCCAAGGCGCATCGGCGCCTCGAGTTTGATTAACCATGCTCCACCTCCTCCGGCCAACCGATCGTCGCTGGGTTGAGGCCGCCCGCCTCGATCTGACGGGGCTGCTCTCGGATCACGCCCATTGCGAACTGAAGGCGGCGCAATCGGCCCTCAGCATCGTGGCGCGTTTTGGTGGCGAGCATCCAGCCTTGATCGAGCCGCTTTCGGCGCTCGCCCGCGAAGAGACCGCGCATTTTCGTGAGGTTCACGCCCATCTGGAAAAGCGCGGCGGCGAGATGACCAAGCCACCCGTCGACGAATATGTCCGCGACCTTCAGTCCGCGGCTT
>JAAZAH010000146.1 GCA_012514415.1 Sandaracinaceae bacterium | reverse complement strand
TCATCCTGAAGGGCGACGGATTTCACGACGCCGGCGCGAACGCCTGCGACGAAGACAGGGTTGCCTGGGCGGAGCCCATCCGCCGATTCGTGGAGGCTCACATAATCGGTCTTTGCCGAAAACGTCTCGCTCTCCTTGCCGATGACCACGACGAGCGTGACGCCGAAAAAGAGCGCGATAAGGATGAATAAGCCAACCCGGAAATTGATCCTCTGCTCGTTCACGCTTGTTCCCTTCCGAAGGTCTCTTCGATCGCCGCGTCGAAGCTTGGATCGCCATTGACGAATGCGCGAACTCTTGGGTGTTCGCTCGACTCCAACTCATCAACGGTTCCGATGAAGATGACTTTGCCCTGATCGAGCATCGCGACGCGATCGCTGACGGCGCGCACGGTCGCAAAGTCGTGTGTGACCACGATGGAGGTGAGGTTCAGCTCGCGGGCAAGAAATCGAATGAGGCGGTTAATCCGCTCGACGTTCACCGGATCGAGCCCGGTCGTCGGCTCGTCGTAAAGCATCACTTCGGGGTGACTCGCGATGGAGCGGGCGAGACCGACTCTTTTTCGCATTCCCCCTGAGAGATCGGCCGGCCACATTTGCTCGGTGCCGGGGAGACCGACGTAGGCGAGCGATTCGGCGACGCGCTGCACAATCTCCTCTTCCGTGAGCTTTCGCTGCTCGCGGAGGCCGTAGGCCACGTTCTCAAACACCGTGAGCGAGTCGAAGAGCGCTGCGCCCTGAAAGAGCATCGCGACCCTTTTCCGGACGCGTACGAAAGCGGGCTCACCCCCCTCGGAGATGTTTTCTCCATCGAAGTGAATCGAGCCCTCATCCGGCAGAAGCAGTCCGATGAGATGCTTGATGAGGACACTTTTTCCTGTGCCCGATGAGCCGATCACCGTGAGCGTCTCACCTCGCTCGACGGTGAGATCGACGCCGTCGAGCACCTTCTTTTTGCCGAAGGATTTTTTGAGTCCGCGAAATTCGATGAAGGACACAGGAAAGCCAAGAAAGGGCAAGCGTCCGAGTCGTCCTCAGAGCTCGTCGATATTCTGGAAGAAGACGGGGGTTATCCCGATCTCCTCGGTATCGCAAGTCACGATCATCGCGGCGCCGCTCCGGAAGACGACGCAGCGGTCGCGATCGAGATCGCTCGCGCCTGGAAAGCCTGCGATCGCGCTCTCCGAGAGGCGCTTTCCGATGAAGCTGTCGCCGTCGCCGATCGTCTGGATGGCGCTCGGTTTGAACGCACAGATGGAAGCCTTCAGCGGTGAATCCGCCGGGAGGTGAATGGTCTCGAGGGCCGCGGCCCCGCTCGGGTCGGCCTCGCAGGTGAGAAGGATGGCGCTGACGACCCCTTCAAGTGCGAAACGGTGCTGCTCGATCTCGAGCTCTCCGTTGGCCTCACCTGCCATCAGGGTTTTATAGGCGATGAAAAGCGCAAAGACGCCGACGAGTGTCGCGCTTAGTAGGAGCAGGACCGGGGATCGCTTTCGTGCCGGCTCGAGCACGTCGCTGGTTGCAGAATTCACCTCGGGCTCTTTGGAGGGGTCGGCGCCGGCGGTTTCTTCGGTCTTGTCGGGCGGCGGCGGAAGGTCCTGAGCGGAGATCATGCCAGCGACGAGCGTCCGGTCGAACGCTGCGCTCGGGCGCTTCAGATCTTCCTCCGGGGGAAGCGTGAGTCCGCTCGCGGGCGTGTCTTCGTCGCCCATATCCCAGTGCGCGCTTGCGGGCGGGGCGCTCGCTTGTGCAGCCGAAGCTGGCTCGGTTGCTTCGGGCTCCGACGCGGCAGCGCTCGCTTGGATGCCCCCTGGAGGCATGGCGAAGCCACCGATCATGGTCTTTTTGGGTGAGCGCGTGGCGCCCGCGTCCGAAGCTGGCTCAGCGGGAGGCGGTGGCTCCGATGTGGGAGGCTGGATGCCGCCGGAAGGCATCGTGAACCCGCCGATGATGGTCTTTTTGGGCGAGGGCGCGCCCGGCGCAGCCGCGACCGCGGGGGCAGGAGGCTCGCTCCCGACGGTTTCGGACGGAGGCTGAGGGCCTCCGGGGGGCATCGCGAACCCGCCGATCATGGTCTTTTTGGGCGAGCGAGCGGGAGCCGGCTGGGGCTCAACCGGGGCAGGCTCAGGATTTGTAGGAGCGGGTGCCGCCGAAGGCTGGATGCCGCCGGGGGGCATGGCGAACCCGCCGACCATCGTCTTTTTGGGTGATCGCGCGGGCGGGGGCGGATCGCTCGGCTTTCCGATCGCACCCGTTGGTTGAGCCGGCGCGTTCACGAGGGGCGCGTTCATCATCATCGTGCCCTTGAAGCGCGGCTTTGGTCGCTCGAGCGGATGCTCACAAAAAGCGCAGGCGTTGGCGTGTTCGGGATTTTGCTTCCCGCAGTTCGGGCAGAACATATCGTGGATCTCCGTCGGGAGCGCCCCCCTCGGGGCGGCCTACTCGCGCTAACCCTAGCCAGTTGAAGAGGCAAATGAAAGTCGATTGAGCGTTCAATTACGCGCTGCGTCTTCGCGTTCGCGAGGATTTGGTGAGCGGCCGTACGGGTTTCCGTCTCGGAATCGGTCATTTAGGGGCCGAAGCACCTTCGCGCGGTGTCTCGCCTCACGTACAATGCGCTGACAACCACCACATCTCGGGCCTTGCTCCCGCTGGACAGCTCGCCTGGCCCACCCCTCGGTACGACGGCCGATTTCTTCCAGAAGCCTAAGAATTTCCACGCCGAAACCCCGATCCTCTCGACAGCCATGAGCTCCCGAATGCCCAACTCATCCTTGACAGGAGGCACCAATCGGCCTAGCGTTCGCAACGCTCGCAGCCCCGCGGGCGGCCCGATTTTCAAACGCGAGGGAGGCCGCCTCGTCGCGCCTTCTTCGCAAGCGCGCTTTATCGATTAAGATGGCCTTCGCCCTCACACCTGAGCGAGAAAAACAAGCTGCCGCGCTCCTCGATAAATATCCCGAGAGACGCGCCGCGCTCCTCCCATTGCTCTGGCTCTGCCAGCGGCAGAACGGCTACATCTCGGATGAGGTGATCGCCTTTGTCGCCGAAAAGGTCGGCCTCGAAACCGCCGAGGTCAAGGGCGTCGTGACCTTCTACACGATGTTCTTCCAGGAGCCGGTGGGAGAGCATGTCATCTGGGTCTGCCGGACGCTCGCCTGCGATCTGCGCGGCGGAAAGGCGGTCCAAGAGCATCTACAGCGCCGCCTCGGCGTCGTCCCGGGGCAGACGACGAGGGACGGCAAATTCACGCTGCTCAAGGCCGAATGCCTCGCCTCCTGTGGCTCGGCGCCGATGGTCCAGATCGACGACGATTATCACGAGAACCTCACCGCTGAGAAGCTCGACCGCATCCTCGATGAGATCGCCGCGGGGCCGCCTTGGGTAGAGGGCGCCACTGGAGCGGCTTCCAACACGGAGGAGGAAGGCTGAGATGAGTCACGCCTCGGCGTCGCCGAAGATCCTCACCGCTCGCTATCACCTCGAAGATAGCCACACACTGGCCGTCGCCGAAAAGGCTGGCGCCTATGAGATCGCGCGGAGGGCGCTCACGACGATGAGCCCCGAGCAGATCCGCGAAGAAGTCAAAAAGGGCAATGTCCGCGGACGCGGCGGAGCGGGCTTCCCTGCGGGTGTGAAGTGGGGGTTTTTGAACCCGAAGCCCGGCCAAGAGGTCTATCTCGTCGTCAACGGTGATGAGAGCGAGCCCGGGACGTTCAAGGATCGCACCCTCATGGAGCGTGATCCGCATCGGCTGGTCGAAGGCATCATCATCAGCTGCTTTGCGATCGGCGCGCATAAGGCATTTGTCTACATTCGCGGCGAGCTTCGTTTTGGTCAGCTTCGCGTCGAGGCGGCGATCGAAGAGGCGCGCGCCAAGGGCTATGTCGGACCGAAGCCCTTTGGGGTGGATCATCCCGTCGATATCGTCGTCCATTCGGGGGCCGGCGCCTACATCTGCGGTGAAGAGACCGCGCTGCTCAACTCCCTCGAGGGGCGGCGCGGGGAGCCGCGGATCAAGCCGCCCTTCCCGG
>JAAZAH010000145.1 GCA_012514415.1 Sandaracinaceae bacterium | reverse complement strand
TTTCGATCTCGCCTTTTCCTTCCGGCATCAAATGATCGCTGCGATCGACGCGGGGTATCGCGCCATCGCGCTCGAGCTTCCTGGGCACGGCTCAAGCGATCTCCTCCGGGCCGAACGCCTCCCCGCTCGCGAGATTCTGCGCATTATAAGAGAGGCGCTCGATGCACGCGGCGTCGAAAAAGCGATCTTCGTTGGCCACGATCACGGAGCCAAGATCCTCCGCGAGCTCATCGCGGAAGACGAGCGGATCGCGCGCGGTTTCGTGATCCTCGCGACCATCCTTTCGGGAAGGATGCCGGTCGATCCGACTCTCCTTTTTCGCCAAGCGTTCTCGCCCAACTTCTTCCTCCTTGCGCTCGAGGAGCCGGGCCCCATCGAGGAGATTCTCAACGCCGACATCGAGGCGAGCCTCCGATATTTTCATCGCGGAAATGCTGCCGGTTCGATCGCTTTTGCATCGACCGAGTACGAGTTTTTCGATGAGATCGCTCGCGGCGTCGACCCGGGCGGAGCGCTCCTGCACAGGGACGATGAGTTCGCGCACTATGTGCGGGCCTTCGTCCGGACGGGCTTCGATGCCTCGCTCGCGATTCTTCGACCGATCAGCGAAAATCATCGCGATGAACGCGCGCGGCGCGAGACCCTCGACCTTCCCATGGCCTTTTTTCTTGGGGGGAAAGATGGGCAGCTGCCCAAGGAGCGTCTCGAAGGCTATTGTCCGCGCGAACTCTTTCCACGCGCGGAGCTTTTCGTCTTCGAAGATGCTGGCCATTTCCCCCATCTCGAGGCGCCAGATGCCGTGAACGAAACGCTACTCGATTTCATCAAGAGGATTTAGATGCGCGCCTTCTTCGTTCGCTGCCCAGCCGATCTTCGATTTTTTGGGGTGCTCCTCTTTCTTTCTCTATGGACGCTGCCCGAGCCCATCGGAGCGCAATCACGGAGGGTGCCGCGCCTCGAGAGCTTTGAGCTTCGCGGTGCCCTCGAACCCAAGGCAGCGCGGCCGTTGATCCTTCGCGCTTTGCCCGGGCTCGTTCGCTGCTTCGAGGAGGCCGAAGAGGAGCCAACGGGTGCGTTGGGAGTTCGCCTTCTTATCGTCTCGGATGGGAGCGTTCTCGCGGGCGAGATCGATTCGAGCTCGATCGATGAGCGCTCCATCGAACGCTGTCTCCTCGAGCGTCTCCGCGCGATTCGCTTTCCGAGGGTGGGCGATTTTGAGGAGAGCCACCTTCGGGTGCGCATCGGCTTCGAGAAAGAGGCCGCCGAGGCGCGCGCCGGCGATAAAGAATCATCAGCTGAAGGTGGCCCGCCCAGCCCGGAACGCATTCCTCTTCGAGAGGTGAAGCTTTCCTTTCACCTTCGAAAGGGCGCTCTCGACGAGACGCAGGAGGCTCAGATCGACTCCCGCCGTGGTCGGATCGCGCACGGCTGCCAGCAGCAAGCGGCACGGAGAGCGAGCGGAACGCAGCGAGGTGGGCGCATTAGCTTTCGCCTCAAGGTGAGAGGCGATGGGAATCTCGACGCGCTTGATGTGCTTTATTCGAACGCAGCGTCGCGGCTCGAGAGCTGCCTCCTTGAGCGCACCTCGCGTCTCGTCTTTCCGCCCGCGGAAGTGGAGCTCGACGTTCAGTTCCTCTTCATGGCGTTTGATTGAGGCCTCACTACCCCGCGCTGCTCGAACCGGCTGAGCTCGAGCTTCGCGAGCTGCGACCCGAAAGCCCAAGGCGCGAAGCGAACCAGCGGAGCTGCGACTTCCAGCGTGTCGTCGGCTCCTGCGGCACGCCGAGATGGGCGGAAAACTTTTCGGGGACGAGCTTCCAACGCGTCTCGACGATTCCCGGTTCGATGAGGGATTTTTTTTCGAGCGTGCCGATACGCTCGGTGAGTCCGATGATCTTCGTATTTTCGAGGAGCTGAAAGCCTTGGAAATACCGGATGCCCTGGCTGTAGGCGAGCTCGGCGAGATGCGCGAGGAGGAGTTTTCCGGCGCCGCGATTGTGGAATTCATCGCTGATGACAATCGCATACTCGGCGGTGTCGGCGTTCAGCTCACTCCGCACGCACCGCGCGACGCCGATTCCTACCGGGGGATCGTCGAGGGTTCCGAGCGCAAGCGCGATGTGCTCGTGTTGGTCGAGCGTGGTGAGGTATTCGAGATCCTTTTCGCTCGGTCTGTAGTTCGGCGAAAGAAAGCGTTCGTGAATGGTACGCTCACCAAGCTTTGTCAGTCCGGCCCGGATGGCGTCGCGATCCTCGGGCGTAAGTGCGCGAATCTGGACCCAAGTTCCGTCCGGGAGACGCGTGACATAAGGTTCGAGGATTGGTCGCATGGTCGGATTATGACGCGGCGCGCTAGGCTCGCCAACCGCTCCGATGGACCGGAACGAGCCGGAGCACGGTCACGGAAGCATCCAAAGCGTTCTTGACCGAGCCCCTCACCCATCATCACCATTTAATCCAAGTTCGTCCATACGTGTGAACTCTGCGTTCAAACCGACGCTGATCGCGTTGCAATCACCCGGCTCGCCCATATCGAGGAGGCCCGTCATGATCGAGGGAAGCGTCGGCAGGATGGAAGGTAGGAGGCGTTCCACGAGTGCTTCTGCGGTGGTCCGGAGACCTCCTCCTTCGCCATCATCCCACAAAGCCGCACCGCCGAGGAGCGCCGCAGCCACGCCTTCTTCGCTCGGGGGTGTGATGAGAAGTTTGATGTTCGAAAGGTCGAGCCGCATGGAAACGTCTTGTCCGCTGACGGGGATCGGCGGAATTTGGATGGGAAGACGATCGAGCCGTGCGGCGATCGAGCCGTCGGGGTTCACTCCGACGCAATGATCTTCGATGCCTTCGGCAATTTCGCCGTTGAGATAGAGCGTAAGAAGCGCTTCGTCATCGCCTACCCCATCGTAGCCACGGAGCGCAACGCGCAGATCGATGCTGCCCTCGTCGAGCGCTTCGTCGATGATGTCTTGGAGGCGGTTGAACGAGGAGCTCGCCGTTCGGAGGATGCGGAGGATGGAGGGGAGTTTATTGTCGACGCCGTAGCGGCAGTCGGCGATCTCGTCGGCGATTCCGCAGCCAATAGGATCGTCGCTCTCATTTGTGTGGTGATCGTCGAGATCGAAGCCGACGATCTCGCTGCTTCCGGGCAGCCTCAGCGCCGTCAGCCGAAAAAAGGTCTCGCCGTCGCCGGCAGCGCTGCACGTGCTCGGAGGATTGACCACGAGGGGCTCGGCAGGGCCGTCGGGGCAGAGTTCCTCATGAGGATCGCCGCCCGCATCGGGCCCAGCATCGAGCTCGGAGCCGGGCTCGGGATCGGCGGTACATGCGCCGAGGCTAAAAAATACAGCGGAGAGTAGAAGGTTGAGTCGCGCGAATCGCGGGAACGAATGAACCGTGAAAGACATCGCGAGAGCGATTCTTGCAAAAAAGACATCGCGAGAGCGATTCTTGCAAAAAATAGTGACCGTTGAGAAGCAGTTTGTTGAGAATCGAGGCATCGGCGCGAATATCTCGCGGGGATGCGCGTTCCCGACACCGAGCCTTCGTATCCGCGACGAAAAATCACCATTAATTACATGCTCCGTCGTTGAAGGATCCACTAAGCTCCGTTTTCGTTCGACTCAGCTCGGAGGGCGCGCATCGGAGCCCATGAGGTGCCTTGCAGCGCGGCTCCGAAGGTTGCGCCTATCAAAGTTTGCATCATGCCACTCGCAGCGGTCTCCCCACGGCGTCTTTCAATTGCCTTCATCTCGCTCTATCGCGCCGCGTGGCTCATCGGCGCGCTTGGATTCGCCGTAAGCTCTTCGCTGGTCGCAAATGCCCAGGCTCCCACGAGCTCGGGCGCTGAACCGCGCGAGGATCTTCCCCAGCTTCCCCCGCTCGAAACCATCCTCGAGAAAGCGAAGGAGCGCGCACCCGAGGTCCGGATGGGCCAGGCATCGCTCGAGCTCGGGCGCGCCGAGATGATCGGCGCACGCGTTGCGCCCCTCAGGAATCCGCATTTTGAGGTCCTCGCGGAACGACGGCCCGACGGCGCGACGACCAACGGGATTCCGTGGAATGCAACCGTTTGGGTACCGCTCGAACTTGGGGGTGAGCGGCGTCAGCGCATCGGTGAGGCGAGCGCCTTCATGGAGCTGCAGGAGCTTTCACTCGCGCAGGCACGAGCACAAGCGATCGGCATGGCCTACGCGCTCTACGGCGTGACGATCGTGGCGGCGGAGCGCGTGCGGGTCCTCGAGCGCTTGGTGCAAGTCTCCCGGGAAGCCTCCGAAATTTTCGAGGCGAGAGTCGAGGTGGGCGATGCGGTGCTCCGTGACTCGACCATGGCGCGGGTCGACCTCGCGCGAAATCAAGCGCTGCTTCGCGAGGCCAAAGGGCGACTGAATCTCGCCTTCGCCGAGCTCGAACGCATTACGGGAGAGCGCTACGGCTCGGCTTCCGCACGTGAGCTTTCGCCACCGCCCATCGATTTTGATGCGTATTACGAGGGACTTCGCCGCGAGCCCCCGCCCGCCGTTCAAGTCGCCCGCGCGAAGGCACGCTATTACGAACGCCAGCGCGATCGACTCAAGCGCGAGATGATCAACCCCTTTCAGCTGATGTTCATGGGCGGACAGGGCGATCTCGGTGAAGCACGCATCGGCGCGGGGCTCGCGTATGAGCTTCCCATGGTTCAGCGCAATCAGGGACCCCGTGCGCGCGCCGAGGCCGAACGTCTCCGAGCAGGGATTGAGAGCGAGGTCAAACAGAACTACATCCAAGCTCGTATCGATGGAATCGTCCGCCAATTCATCGAGGACGGTGAGGCCTATCAAGTACTCACGGACTTCGCGCTGCCCGCGGCCGATCAGGCCATCGAGGCGGCGACAGAGACCGCACGGGGAGGAAAAGAAGACGCCTTTGTCATCCTCTTCAGCCGCCGCGAGCGCGTCATGCTCTCACTTCAGCGCCTCGAGATCGCCGAAAGGCAGTGGACGCTCCTTGGGGAGCTCATTCAACTTACTGGAGAACTGCCATGAATCAGACCGAGCTCCCCGAGGCGCCCCGCCAGAGTCCACTGACTGATGACACCGCGCAACCGTCAAGGGAGGGTGGTCCGATGAAGGGTTTCTTTTGGATTGGCGCCGCGGTCGCGCTCGCGCTCGGAGTCTTGCTCTTCGCGGTGACGGGCGATGACGATGTCGCACCGGAGATCGTCCCCGATGTTCCGCGCGTCGAGGCGGAGCGCATCCTCTTTTCGTCGAACTTTGCGGAGCGCGTCGGTATCCAGATCACTCCGGTGCGTGTTGGGCCTCTGACGCCCGTTGTCTCTGTCGTCGGTACGGTGACGCTCGATCCCGCACATGTTGCGGCGGTTGGGACTCGGCTCAAAGGACTTGTGCGCAGCATGCGGCGGTTTGAGGGCGATGAAGTGAAGGCGGGTGAGATCCTTGCCGAGGTGGATAGCGCCGAGCTAGCCGACGCGCAGGCTTCGGTTCGCATGCTCGCCGCCGAGCGCGAGGCGGCGAAGGCCAACGCCGAGCGAGAGGAGCAGCTCTTTGCGCAGCGGCTCTCAACCGCTCGCGAGTTCGAGGTCGCGCAAGCGGAGTTCACCAAATACAACGCGCTTCTCAAAGCGGCACAACAACGGGTTCTTGCGCTTGGCGGGGATCCGAACGATCGCCGCGCCGTGATGGGGAGGCATCTTCTCCGCTCGCCCATCAACGGCACAATCATCGATCGCAATATCGCGACGGGACAATCGGTTGTCGCCGACCACGTGGCCTTCCGTATCGCAAACCTCGATCATCTCTGGGTCGAGCTCGCCGTTTATGAGCAGAACCTTGGAAGCATCCGCATCGGCGATCAGGTCACGCTCAAGCTGCTCAGCGATCCCGAGGTCGCCATCGACGGCCGGGTCGCGCATATCGGGGCCCAGATCCATCCGGAAACGCGAAGCGCCGATGTGCGCGTTGAGGTGGATAACCGCGAGCGGAAGCTCATCCCGGGTCAGGCCGTGACCGCGGAGATCCTCGCGACGCGCAACGCCGGTGCCTCGGTTCTCGTCGTCCCGCGCTCGGCCGTGACAGTCGTCGACGGACAGCCCACCGTTTTCGTCGCGGACGGTGAGAACGCGGTGCGGATCGCGCGCGTCACTTTGGGTAAGGGCGACGATGATGAGCAACAGGTGATCGAGGGGCTCTCGCCCGAAGACAGCGTTGTATCGTCCGGCGTTTTCGCGCTGAAGAGCGAGCTGTTTAGGTAAGAGCGGATGCTTAGTAAGATCGTTGTCTTTTCGATCCGCCGTCGCGCGATCGTCCTTATGCTCCTCGTCGTTTTGCTCCTCGCGGGCTATGTGGCGATGCGAAGCCTCCCGATCGATGCCCTCCCAGATACGTCGACCATTCAGGTGAGCGTCATCACGACCGCCTCGGGGCTCACGCCTGTCGAGATGGAGCGCGTGATCACAATGCCGATCGAAAACGCCCTGAACGGCACTCCGGGGGCGATCGAACAGCGCAGCGTGTCGAGGAGTGGGCTCTCGGTCGTCACGGTCATCTTCGAGGACGGAACGAATATCTGGTTTGCGCGACAGCTCATTCTCGAAAGACTTCGCGGGGTCGAGCTCCCAGCGTATGCGTCCACGCCCGAACTTGCACCGGTGAGCTCCGGTCTCGGGCAGATCCATCAGTTCTTTGTTCGGAGCGATCATCACTCGGCGATGCAGCTCCGGACGCTCCTCGATTGGGAGATCGTCCCCAAACTTCGCGGGGTCCCCGGGGTCGTTGAAGTCAACACCATGGGGGGTGATCTCAAGCAATTCCATGTCAACGTCGATCGCTCGCGTCTGGTGGCGCAGGGGGTCACGCTTGCGCAGGTCGTCGAGGCACTCGAGGGGGCGAACCTCAGTACGGGCGGCGGGTATGTCGAGCGCGGCGAGGAGGCGTTCACCGTGCGCGGCCAGGGCATGCTTCGCTCGGAGGACGAGATCGCCAAGGTCGTCATTCGCACCGAGCCCGATGGTACTCCGATCCTCATCGAGAGTGTCGCGGATGTGGAGATCGGCGCGGCGCTTCGGCATGGCGTTGTGACCTATGGAGGCGAAGGCGAGGCGGTCGCGGGTATTGTGATGATGCTCCTTGGCTCAAATAGCCGCGAAGTGGTCCGCGCCGTCGGCGAACGGTTGAAAGAGATCCAGAAGGAGCTTCCGCCCGGGGTCGAGATCGAGGTCGTCTACGATCGTGCGGATTTCGTGGGACGGACCATCCGCACCGTGATGACGAATCTCTCGGAAGGTGTGCTCATTGTCGCGCTCGTCCTCACGCTCTTTCTCGGGACGATCCGGGGTGCGCTGGCTGTCGTACTCGGAATCCCCGTTTCGATGTCGATCGCACTCCTTTTCATGCATCTGTTCGGTGTGACGGGCGATCTTATGTCGCTCGGCGCGATCGACTTTGGCTTCTTAGTCGACGGCCCGATCGTGATCCTCGAGGCGATCATCGCCGCGACGGCTGGAAAGAAGCTGGTCGGCTTCGCGCGCGCCAAAGCATACGCCGAGATCTCGGCGTCGGTCGCCCGACCCGTCGCCTTTGCGGTCGCCATCATCATGCTCGTCTACATTCCGCTCCTCGCCCTTGAGGGCGTCGAGGGAAAGATGTTTCGTCCGATGGCGATCACGATGGCCTCGGCGCTCTTTGGCGCGTTGGTCTATGCCGTCTTCTTCTTCCCCGCCGTCTTGGTGACGGCCGTCCCGCCATCGAAAAATCACGGACCCCGCTGGCTTGAGTGGATCGCGAGGCGCTACGAGGCGCTCGTTCCGTACGCGATTCGCTTTCGCTGGCCCGCGATCCTTTCCGGCATCGCTCTGCTCTTTGTCACGGGTTCGATCTTCGGCGCGCAGGGAGCCGAGTTCATCCCGCGCATCTTCGAGGGCGATGCGATGGTCACGATTCGGCGCGCCCCCAGCATCTCGCTCGAAGAGGCGCGGAAGCTTGATTTGATGACGGAGCAGGTGCTGCACGAGTTCCCGGAAGTCGAAAGTACGCTCGGGATGACGGGACGCGCAGAGGTGGCGACCGATCCGGTGGGCGCCGACAATACGGACATTCTAACGCGCCTCGCCCCGATGAAGGAATGGACGAGCGCGCGTGATTTCGACGAACTCTCTCAAAAGTTCAAAGATGCCATCGAATCTCGAGTTCCTGGGACCTTCGTTTCCGTTTCGCAGCCCATCGAAGATCGCACCAACGAGCTGATCTCGGGTTCGCGCGCGCACGTACAGATTCAGCTCTTTGGGCCGGAGCTCGAAGAGCTCACTGAGCTTGCCCAACAGATCGGAGATACGGTTCGCGACATCCGTGGGACGGGCGATCTACGCGTCGAGCGGATTCTCGGCGCGCCGATGATCAACATCGTCGCCGATCGCGCGAAGATGGCGCGACACGGGATGGAGGTCGAAGATGCCTTCCTTTCATTGCGCGCGGCTCGTGAGGGGATTGAGGCCGGCGAGGTCTACGAACAGGAGCGGCGTTTCGATATCCGCGTGATCCAGCCGGCTGCAGAACCGACCGCCGAGGCCATCGGTGAGCTTTTCGTCTCGACACCGGCAGGGTTGAGCGTGCCGCTCAAAGAAGTGGTGGAGCTTTCCGAAGGCGATGGCCCCTCGGTCGTCCGCCGTCAGGATCGCCGCCGCGCCATCCGCGTTGAAGTCAATATCCGGGGGCGCGATCTTGTCTCATGGGTCCAAGAGGCGCGCGCTGCCGTCGAGGAAAACGTCTTTCTTCCGACCGGTTACCGCATCGAATGGGGCGGCCAATTCGAAAACTTTGAGCGCGCTTCGGCGCGGCTCGCCATCGTCGTCCCCATCGCGATTGCCATCATCTTCGGCATGCTCCTCTGGATGTTCCACAACCTTCGCTTTGCCTTTTCGGTCTTCGCTCTCGTCCCGATCTCGCTCATCGGTGGGATGGTTGGGATGATCCTTCGAGGGCTTCCGTTCAGCCTGCCTGCAGCCGTTGGGTTCATCGCGCTCGGAGGTATCGCTGTCTTGAACGGCGTCATCATCGCCACCGAGGTGAGGCGGCGGATTCACGAAGGCGAAGATTATGAGAGTGCGATCGTGACTGGGACAGCGCATGTCGTACGAGCGGTTCTTACGACGGCGACCGTTGCGGCGCTTGGCTTCTTGCCGATGGCGACTGCGACGAGCGCAGGCGCCGAAGTCCAGCGTCCTCTCGCAACCGTCGTTGTCATCGGCATGTTCATCAGCACAGCGCTCACGCTTGTGATCTTCCCCGGCATCCTTCGTATTGCGCTCCGCGGATACAAGCCGGCGACGGATTCCGATGCCGAGGATTGGGAGAGCTTTCTCGCTGGAGAGGGCGCTGCGCAGCAGCCTGCCGAATAGGCTAAGCTGAGACGATGCGCGTGCTGATCGCCGGTTACGGGTTCGTGGGTGAGGCGCTCGGAGAGCGCCTTCTCGCGCGCGGAGATGAGGTCTTCGGGCTTCGCCGCAGCTTCGCGCCCGGCAAGGGTTCGAAGGCGAAACCCTTCCGGCGAGTCGCAGCGGACCTGCTCGACTCGAGCACTCTCGTCGGACTCCCCGAGGTTGACGCGATTGTCTACGCAGCGAGCCCATGCGGGCGAAACGCGATGGCCTACTCCGCCATTTATGGTGATGGTTTTTCGAACCTCATCGAAGCCTATCGCGGAGGGAAGGGCGGGAATGTCCCCGGACGCGTGATCTTTGTCTCGAGTACGAGCGTTTACGGTCAAGGCGGGGATGTCGCGATTGATGAGTCGACCCCCATTGAACCAAAAACGGAGACCGCACGGACCCTCGCAGAGGCGGAAGAACGTGCGCGCCAAAGGGTCCCATCGCTTTCCATTCTGCGACTCTCGGGCATCTATGGCCCAGGCCGGACGCACCTGATCCGGACCGTAATGAACGGAGAGATCCCCGCACACGATCCGCTGACGAACCGCATCCATCGGGAGGATGCCGCCCAAGCCATCGAGCGTATTATCGACGTCGCGAGTCCCGCTCCTCTTTATCTTGGCGTGGACGATGAGCCGGCGCGACTCAGCGAAGTTCGCGCTTTCATCGCATCCGAGCTCTGCCGTCTGGGCCATCCACCTCCGCCGCCTAGCGTGCCCTCGGCAATTCGGGCGATGAGCGGGAGTAAGCGCATCCAAAACCGCGCTCTTCGGAGCATCGGTTTTTCGCCACGGTATCCGAGTTACCGCGAAGGTTATCCCGCAATCGTGGCAGGCTATCTCGCGAGTATCGCGCGATAAAGCGGTGGGTTTCGAGCGAGATCAAGCGGCCCATCGACGTCGCGTGCGAGCGCGGGAATCTCTTGGATCAGGAGGGGGAGGCCGTGTGCTTGCGCAAGGGCGCGATGACGAAGCGCCGAGTCGTGGTTGCCAAACGCGGTTGGAAACGGAGCGGGTAGGGGAAGGGTGAGCGCGCTCGTCCCATATCCACTCGCATCGGGAACGAGGATCAAATCCGAATCGGCGAGCGCCGCGCGGCGGATGGAGTCAGCGTCGGCTTCGGGCAGATCGGCCATGAGGATCGTCGCGCGCTCGAAGCCCTTGTCGGCGAGGATGCGAAGCGCGCGATCGAGGATTTCATGAAAAACATCGTGCCCCGGCGGATCCATGATGGGATGGAGGCCTTGGGATTCGGCGATTGCCGCTACCTCCGGACCATCTGTGGCAACGAAAATCTCGGAAAAAACTTGGGCTTCGACGGCCGCACGGGCCACGCCGCGAAAGCATCGTTCCGCGAGACGACGCCGCTCTTCGGGGCCGAGCGCGCCCCCGAGACGACTCTTCGCGCGCCCAAAGGATTTGGCAGGAATCAGCGCGGCGGTCTTCTTCATGGCGTAAAGATCTCTTCGGCGATGCGGAGGACATCGAGGGCAAGGCGAAGGCGATCTTCTGGATCGCGCATAAGGATATCGCATTCGCGCACAATCGGGCCCCTTTCGAATCCCACCGTCGGGGCGTCGCCCGAATGGACGATGAGCAGATCCAAGAACGGTTCGTAGAGCTCGGCAATCGCGCGTGCCCCGGCCTCGGTCTTTGAGAGAGCCGGGATCATCTGGGCGAGCGGCCCTTTGACTGCGGCTCCGCCGATCAACGGAGAGACGGCGACGCAGGGTTTTTGAGCGATGCGCTCGCGGACATCGCCTAGCGCAAGAATCGGGTGGATGGAGACGTAAGGGTTGGAGGGGGCGATCAGGATGAGCGTGGCCTCATCGAGGGCCTCAATCACCTCGGGGGTCGGTCGCGCCTCACCCCGATATTCAACGCCAAGGAGCGACCCCTGAGCTTGATGCCGAACCAGCCAGTCTTGAAAGCCTTCTTCGCCGCGCTCTTTTGTGCGGATGATGGTGCGCAGCCTTTCATCGCTAGCCGGAAGGAGGGGGACCCGCACGCCGAGCCTCTCAGCGAAAGCGCGGCTCACTTCGGTGAGGCGCTCCCCGCTCGCGAGCCGACGCGTTCGCGCGATATGCGTCGC